>JAFXSU010000007.1 GCA_017525435.1 Victivallales bacterium | reverse complement strand
AGTTTTCCTATGATTTTTGCCTTGGAACTGTAGTTTAATCGCATCGCTGCGACATGGCATTGCCATGCCAGATTAATACCTGAATCCGTGATTTTGCGTAAAGGATGTAGCGTCGGCGCCCTCGCATCGAAATATGTTGTGGTGACGCCCCGTCGCCACGATGCTAACTCACGGATTCAGGTAATAGTAAATGATTCCCGCCGACTGGCTTGTGAAGCAAAGCTTCCTTAAGCCGCACATTCCTCTTTACTCCAAATACTTCCGCACGGTATTTCTTGAGACTCCGAGGGCATTGGCGGCTTTGGTGATATTGCCGTTGAATTTGTCGCAGACGCGGCGGACGTGGTAGCGCATGGCCTCCTCAAGGTTGTCGGGAACGCCCGCCTGGTCCTGCGGTTGCAGCGCCGCGTTGAGCTCCCTGTGCTCGCGAATGAGCTGCCGGAAGTCGTCGATCCCAAGGATGTAGGCGCGCTCCAGCAAGTTGTTGAGTTCGCGGATGTTGCCGGGGAAGTCATAATCCTTCAGTGCCTCCACCTGCTCCTTGGAAAGCCATCCTCCAATGTGGGTGCGTTGACGGTAGGCGTAGGCGATCAGCGGGATGTCCTCGCGATGTTCCCGCAATGGTGGAATACGGAGCTGGACAACGCAGAGGCGCTGGTAGAGGTCCAGGCGGAACTTCCCGTCGCGGACCATCGCGGCAAGGTCGCGGTTGGTGGCGGCGATGACGCGCACATCCACCTCGACCTCCTGCCCGTTCCCGCCGAGGCGTTGGAAGCGTCCCTCCTCCAACACGCGCAGGAGTAGCCCCTGTGCCTCCAATGGCAGTTCGCCGATTTCGTCAAGGAAGAGCGTTCCGCCGTTGGCGATCTCGAAGATGCCGAGCGTCGTCTCGTCGGCTCCGGTGAAGGCGCCCTTCTCGTAGCCGAGGAAGCGGCTTTCAAGGAGGTTCGGGTTCACGCTGGAACAGTTGAAGGCGACGAAGGGTTCCTCCCTGCGGGGTGACTTGAAGTGAAGCTGGATCGCGACGGTCTCCTTGCCGGTGCCGCTTTCTCCAAGAATCAGAACTCTGGCGTGGTCATGTGGCGCAAGGCGGTTGATCGTCTCCTGAAGCCCCGTAATCGCGTCACTTTTCCCCTGAAGTTCGCGATGTCCGTAGCGACGGTAGTGTTCAATCATGCGACGCTCGCTCTCAGACCACTTGCCTTCTGAATCTTTGGCAGCGATATGGCGGATGACGCGCGGGTAAGCCTGTTCGTCCTGGTAGTTCCGATAGAAGTATTCTGCCGCCTGGATGAGTTCCAGGTATTTCCGGCCGATGGGCTGGCTCTCGTCGCCATAGGCGGCAAATTCGTCGTGGCTCAGTTTGTAGTATTCCGCGACGGCGACGGAGATGCTTTCCGATGGGCTGATGTAGCTTGTCAGGTTGGAGCGGACGTCGTCGCCCATCCATTCGGGGAAGTCCAGTCCGCTGAGCCAGGTCACCTTGACCTTCTTTGCCTGGAGCGCCTTCAGTGCCTTCGCCAGACGCCCCGCATCCCCCGTGAGCGACACGCCCAGAATCACAATCTCCACATAGCCTGTCACGCCCTCCAGAAACTCCGGCAGACGCCGACGGCTCATGCCAAGGATGTCCGCGCTCTTGAAATGACGCAGCGCCAGCGCTGCCGCGACCGCATAATCGGTGTGTTTCCAGCCAGTTAAAATCAGTGTCTTTTCCATTGTCATTCTCCTGTTGAAAAATGATGCACACAACCATCCGGAATACCCATGCGGGCGATGATGGAAGCACATGCCATCGCGTCTTCCAGCGCATCATGGTGCCGGAAGACAATGCCGAAGCGTTCTGCCATCGCGGCCAGGGAGTGGGATTCCATTTCGGGAAAGAGCCTCCGGGAGACGACCACGCTGTCCACGAAATCGAACTCCACTGGCGGGAGCCCGTACAACTCCAGCACGCTACGCAGATGTCCCAGGTCGAAGGGTGCATTGTGGATGACCACGCAGTCAGCGGAAAGAAGCATCCGACGCAGTTCCGGCCAGATGCTGTCGAACTCCTCGCAGTTACAGACATCCCAGTAGGTAATCCCATGGATGTCCGTGAAGTCTTCGCGCATCCAACGGTAACCCTTGTGCGGGCAGACCAGCCATTCCCTGCGCTCCATCAAAACACCATCTTCCAGTACGGCGCAGCCCGCTTCACAGATGCTCCCCTGCTTTCCGTTCGCCGTCTCAAAATCAAGTCCTGCTAGTTTCATCTGATCTTCCCTTTGGCTGTTTGCTTGAAAATAGACCACGCAGCCTTTCACAAATCCATAAGCAAGCAAAATGCCAAACTTAATTTTATCGTTAACTGAAATAATATATTACAGTTGTTTTGGTTTGCCAAGTAAGCAAGTAACTATTTTGAATTATATTTATTATTAATGATTTTTGTGATAAGTATTTTCTGTAAAACGGGAATTTTCAGTGGCATCCATTTTACCATAATGTTCATTATTTTACCAGTTAACATTGGACGAGTCAATATTGGGATACGGTTGTCAACAAGGAGGATTTCAACGACGCGCTCGCAATCGCAAATTGTCCACGATGTGCGAACGATTTCCCATGGGGTTGCCACCCGTTATTTATGAATGCTATGACTTTATGCGACTTCTTAATCAGAAGCAAGTTATGGGTATAAATACAATCACTCTTCCCATGGAACATCAAATTTGCCTGAAATATTCACCTATGCAGGAACGGCATGGCTTTTTTCCCTTATAGTACAGCATTGAACCACGTTATTGTGTTTCCAACCCCTTAGATTTCTCCATGTCACCCCGACTCCAGTACTCTTTCAACGGTCAAGGCAGACTCGCCTCCCTGCAATGCCAAAGCCTCGAATTCGCCGCGCCCGACGACGGCGCGCTTTTTCTGGCGCAGCTGCGCGACCTGGTCGGCTCGCCTGTCCAGCTCGCGGCCACGGACTTCGCGGAAGTGACATGCGAGACATTGCCGGACGGCGGAACGGTACTGCATTACACCGGGTGCAAGAAGGTCCGCAACACCACGGCACAGGTCTCAGTGAAGCGTGTCAGTCACGCCGAGATCCGCTGGGGCATCCGCATCGACCTTGGCGTGGACACCCTCCAGGTGGAATGGATCGACTTCCCGCGCGTCCGAATCGCTCACACTGCAGGCGGACATCTGCTTCTGCCCAACGCAGAGGGTACGCTAATGGACGACCCGTCCCTGCGCGACCAGTCCTGGATCGAACCCGTCTATGCGGATTACCCCATGAACGGCGTCTCCGGTTTCTACCCCGGTCCCGTTTCGATGCAATTCGAGGCATACTACCGGGACGGCAAGGGGATTTGCATTCTCTGCGCGGACGCCGCGCACACGCCCAAGACCATCGACGCCTACGCCGAGACCCCCACTGCCATCCGACTGATGCTCCAGCACTTCACCGGCGGCCAGCCCGAAGTGCCCTACGAGGTACGCTTCATCGCCTTTGAAGGAGACTGGCAGGATGCCGCGGAACTCTACCGCGCCTGGATGGAGGAAAACGACCGCACCCTCCCCGCACCGCTGGCACAGCGGATGCCTGAATGGCTGGCGGACTCGCCGGTCGTGGTCGCCTACTGTGTGCGCGGGCACGGCCCGGACTCCGGCACGATGGCTCCCAACGAATACTTCCCCTATGAGACCGCACTCCCAACGCTCCAGCGCTATCATGACGCCTGGGGCGGCCGCCTGATGGCACTGCTGATGCACTGGGAGGGCACTGCCCCCTGGGCACCGCCATACGTCTGGCCGCCCTTCGGCGGTGAGGAACTCCTGAAGGGCTTCATCGAGAAGCTCCATGCGCAGGGCGACGTGCTGGGGCTCTACTGCTCCGGCATCGGCTGGACCCAGCGGAGCAACATCGACCCCAGCTACGACTGCCAGAAGAAGTTCGAGGAACTCCATGTGGACCGCGAAATCTGCGAGGGACCGCGCGGCGAACGCTACTCGAAGGTCTGCAATGGCTACCATACCATCCGCATCGGCTACGACCTCTGCGCCGAACGGCCATTCACCCATGACCTGGTAAAGCACGAGGTCGGTTCGGCCTCCACACTCGGCGTGGACTACCTGCAGTATTTCGACCAGAACCAGGGCTGCGCCTCGCCACTGTGCTACTCCCGCAACCACGGTCATCCCGCGTTCCCAGGTCCTTGGCACACCGATGCCATGCGGAATCTCCTCGACGACGCCAAAACCGCCGCCGGCGACACCGTGCTGGGCTGCGAGAACGCCGCCGCCGAGCCATATCTGGGCGTCTGCCAGCTCAACGACCTGCGCAGCCACCTCGCTTGGGGAATCGGCGGCGTGCCTGTGCCGCTCTACTCCTACCTCTTCCACGAATACACCTCTGGCTTCTCCGGAAACTGCGTGTGCCTCGCCGCCTGGGTGGATGTGGAGCGGACCCCGGACTTCCTCCTCTGGCATCTCGCCTGGCACTTCGTCGCAGGAAACCTCCTTACCGTGGTCCTCAAGGACGGCGGGGACATCCACTGGTGCTGGTCACGCGACTGGTCCGAGAGCTTTCCCGAGCAAGCACCCATCGTCCAGCTCGTCAAGAACCTCGCCCGCTGGCGCCGCGAAAAGGCTTCCAAATACCTCGTGGCAGGACGCATGGCACGCTGCCCGAGAGTCGAATGCAACACCGTGGTCATCCACCGCGTGGATATGCCGGATGTCGCCGCCCCCGCCGTCCTCGCCTCTGCGTGGCAAGCGGACGATGGGCAGCGCGCCGTGATTCTGGCCAACACCACCCGCAAGGCACAGACCTGTTTGGTGGCGGGGCATCCGGAAGCCATTGTCGTCCCGCCCCTGGACGCGGCTCTTTTAATAACTAAATAACTTACTTATAGAAAATAAGATGGAGCAATTTTTTCAAGTCGCGATTGACGGTCCGGCGGCCTCCGGCAAAAGCACCGTCGCACGCCTGCTGGCAAAACGCATCGGCGGCTACTACATCAACACCGGCGACATGTATCGCGCGGTCTCCTGGGTAGCCCTCCAGCACGGCGTGGACCCCGTGGCAAATCCCGCAGGCGTGGTGAAACTGCTGGCAGACTGCGATCTTTGCTACCGCATCGTGGACGACGTGCCCACGCTCTTCCTGAATAACGAGGTTGTTCCGCAGGAAGCCATCCGTTCTCCTGAGGTTTCGGCCATTGTCAGCCCGGTCGCCGCGATCCCCGAGGTGCGCGAATGGATGCTCGGCCGCCAGCGGGAGTGCAAGGAAGTCGGCATCGTCATCATGGAAGGCAGGGACATCGGCACCGTCATCTTCCCCGACGCGAAATTCAAGTTCTTCGTGACCGCCAGCCCGATGGAGCGCGCACGCCGCCGTCTGGCGCAAAAAGGCGAGGTCGCCGAAGGCGCCACCTTGGAATCCGTCGCGGCGGACATCGCACGGCGCGATGAAATCGACTCCACACGTGCCGTCGCCCCCCTGCGTCCCGCCGAGAACGCCGTCACCATCATGACCGACGGCATCACCGCCGAGGAAGTCGCCGCCCTCCTCGCCACTGCAATTCGCGGGTAGAATGCTTCCAGAGGCGGGATGCGTGCGAAGCATAATTACGCATTAGGAATTACGAATTAACATGAATTGGTATCTTCCCTATCTTCTGGCCTTTGGCGGTTCCGCTGTGCTGTCGTTGTGTTTTACGCCATTGGCCCGCAGTGTCGTGGCACCACGATTTGACCTTTGGGACAAACCGCAGTCCGAACACCACAAGAACCACACCAGGCCCACGCCCGTGGCTGGCGGCCTGGCGATGTGGACCGCCTGGATCGCCGTATTGGGGGGAGGTCTGCTCGTGGCAAAATTGCTGCCCGAACTCCTGCCGGAGCAAATGCGGCCGGCCCTCAAGGGCATCGGTGACGTGAAGCATACCCTCGCCGTCATCATGCTCTGCGCCACAGGACTTATGGCGATGGGACTCAAGGACGACCGCAAGGCCATGGGCGCAGGACTCAAGTTCCTCTTCCAGTTTCTCGCCGCCGGACTTACCGCCGCTTTCGGACCGCGCATCTTCGTGGCACACTGCCCCGCCGTGCTCTCATGGGCAATCACCACCCTATGGATCGCCACTGTCATCAACGCGATGAACTTCTTCGACAACATGGACGGACTGGCAGGTGGCACCTCCTTCATCGCATTTGTCTTCCTCTTCGCAATCGCCGCCCTGCGCGGGCAGTACTTCGTCGCGTTGCTCACCGCCACCGCCGCTGGTGCCGCATTGGGCTTTGTGCGTTACAACTGGCCGCACGCAAGCATCTTCATGGGCGACTCCGGCAGCCACTTCCTGGGCTACCTTCTTGCGGTCTCCTGCGTGCTGACCACCTTCTACACGCCCGTCGACACGCCCACCGCACTCTCCATGCTCATTCCTGTCTGCGTCCTCGCCATTCCGCTGGTGGACGCCGCGACCGTGGTCATCATCCGCCTGCGTCTCCACAAGCCCATCTACGTCGGCGACAACCGCCACATCTCCCATCGCTTCGTGAACCTCGGGCTTGGTCGTCCCCTCGCGGTCTTCCTCGTGTGGCTCCTCGCCTTCATCACCGGCGCCGGAGCTCTCGCGCTGCTCTGGCTGCCGCCCTTCGGCGCCTGGCTCGTCCTCGCCCAATTCGCCGCAATGATGGCCATCATCCTCATCCTCCAATTCCATGTGGACAAAAACCAGTCCTAAAGGAATCATATAACTTTTTGAATTACAGCAAATTATGACTTTTGAATCGGAAATCTCCCGTCGGCGCACCTTCGCCATCATCTCGCACCCGGACGCCGGCAAAACCACGCTCACCGAGAAGCTGCTGCTCTACGGCGGTGCGCTCCAGGCGGCCGGAGCGGTGCGCGCGAAGAAGAACCAGCGCAACACCACCTCGGACTGGATGGATATCGAAAAGGAGCGCGGAATTTCCATCTCCTCGACCGTCCTGCAGTTCGAGTACCGGGGCTATTTCATCAACCTGTTGGACACTCCCGGACACCGTGACTTCTGTGAGGACACCTACCGCGTGCTTACCGCCGTGGACTCCGTAATCATGGTCATCGACGCCGGCAAAGGCATCGAGGAGCGCACGCGCAAACTTTTCGAAATCTGCAAGATGCGTGGCATTCCCATCTTCACTTTCATGAACAAGATGGACCGCCCCGCGCGAAATCCCCTCGAACTGCTGGACGACATCGAAAAGACGCTCGGCATCGGGACCTTCCCCGTCACCTGGCCGCTTGGCGACGGCCCCGACTTCAAAGGCGTCTACGACCGCCTGAACAACGAGCTGCACCTCTTCACCAACCAGGGCAAGGGCTCCGCCAAGGCCGCCGAAAAGACCACCGGACCGGACGACCCGCGGCTCGCCGAACTCATGCACCCCGACCTCTTGCGCGAATGGCGCGACCAGGTGGAACTCATCTCCATGGCAGGTGAAGACTTCGATGACGAGGCGGTCAGGACCGGTGCTGTCACGCCCGTCTTCTTCGGCTCCGGCATCAACAATTTCGGCGTACAGCTGCTGCTGGACTACTTCGTGGAACATGCGTTGCCGCCCCAGCCCCGCAAGTCCTCTTTGGGCGAAATCGCTCCCGACCGCCCGGAGTTCTCCGGCTTCATCTTCAAGATCCAGGCGAACATGGATCCAAACCACCGCGACTCGATGTCCTATGTGCGCGTCTGCTCCGGCGAGTTCATCAAGGATATGACCGTACCCAACCCGCGCGGCGGACGGCCGTTGCGCCTCTCCTACCCGCAACGGATGTTCGGACAGGAGCGCGACTCCATCGAGACCGCCTACCCCGGAGACATCGTGGGGCTGGTCTCTCACGGCAACTTCCGTATTGGCGACACCCTGACCTCCATCCCGAATCTCACCTACAACGAAATTCCGCGCTTCGCGCCCGAGGTATTTTGTATTCTCCATAACTCAGCGCCATCCAAGTACAAACAGTTCATGGAAGGCCTGGAACAGCTGCTCAACGAAGGTGCCATCCAGGCCTACACCCTCCACAACGACCTCCAGCGAAGCGTCCTCCTGGGCGCAGTGGGACAACTACAGTTCGAAGTCGTCAAGCACCGCCTAGAGACCGAATACGGCGCCGAGGTCCGCCTGCAGGACACCCCTTATACTCAAATCCGCTGGATTGACCCATCTGTGGACATCGAGTCCCTCAAGGGAACCTACCTGGGCAGCAATGTCCGCCTTGGCGCCGACCACCAGCACTCCCCCGTGCTGCTTTTCCCCGACGAGTGGGCGGTCAACTACTTCATCGAGAAGAACCCCAAGATCCCGTTGTTGACCACCTCCCCGATGCAAGGCGAGACCATCTGATGAAGGCTAGGTGTGAATTAATTATTAAGCTGGCCAGGTCTAATTTGATGGTTTTTCCCACGAAACACGCGAAACAAAAAGGCGTCACGGGGGTCCGCCGGTCCGCAGACTGTATTTTTGACCCGCGGACCTTCGAACCCTCAGGCAGGGGATTTGCGTCCGCGTGTCTGCGGGTCAGGCGCGTCCGCGTGTCCGAGGGTCCGCGGGGACATGGAGACCCGCCGCGCGGCCGGCGCAGCGCCCTGCCGTTTTTGCGGCAAGGGTCAAATTTACTCTGTCCGGATTAATTAGCAATTAGCAATTTATATGAGAATTATATCTCGTCCCGCCTGTCCCCGTGGATTTGGCGGGGACAAACTTATCGATATCATTCCAAAATCTTTTTCCTAGTCGGATGACAGCTGACAACTTTTTTCATCGACTCCGCGTTCTTGAGTCATAAAGCACAAATAAAACATTTCAGATACGTTATCACTTTCCAATTTAGGAAAGAAGAAGAAAAACATATCCATTATCCGTGCAAAATGAATGCAAAAATCATTCCACGAGTTCATGTAAATTCTACTCAATACAATT
>JAFXSU010000068.1 GCA_017525435.1 Victivallales bacterium | reverse complement strand
TGCGCCAAAATCTCTGGATTCCGCAAAAACACACCAGCCAATTCAGTGATGGTCTGAGCAAGTTCCTCAGGAGGCAACAGCCGTTCGGGGATGGTCTTGCCCAACGATTTTGCCAGACGAGGCTGGTTGCGCGGAATCACGCCCCAGAAAGGACCATGCTTCGTATAAGGCCGAAAGAGCAGCCAGATGGCCAGGTAGTTCGTCAGGTAGCCAACCGCCGCCGCCGTGAGGACAGGCACCAGCCAGACATTCACCCACGTCCAGGGCAATGCCCAACCAAAGCCACGGCGGGCCACGCTCAGAATGACCAACGCACCAAGCGTCAGCCAGCTGACCACGGCGACCAGGCGGTCCAACAACCGCAGAGCGGTTCGTTCTTCCCTCGGCTGGAGTTCTTCCTCAGACATCTTTTATTTCACCGAAATCGTCTTGGAGACAGATTTCCCGGAAGCAAGCTCCGTGACCGTGGCAGTATAGACACTTCCGACGGGCGTCTCGGCAGGAATTGTAAAGGACCACTCCAGCCGTCCATCCACGGCGCAGCCATACCCGGAACCATCCAGCGTCTTTCCGTTCGCATCCGCAAGCGTAACCTCGACTGGAATAAGTGCCTCAATCGGCGTACCGCCTTCGGTCAGGACCTCGGCAGAGAATGCCGTGGCAATGTCCGCCGAGACCTCGGCAGGAACCTCAAGGGACACCGCCTCAATCGGCTCGTCCAACAACAGGAACAACCGTCCGTCATTGGTCTCGTATTGCACGGGAATCGTGGTCACGCCATCTTTGGACTCAAAGGGCACCTCGACATGGCGTGATAATTCATAAACTGATGATACACTACGATTTATAGTTATTTCTCCAGAATTTGGCACGCCCTTCTCCATCGTGCGCTTCCACTGGCCGATGTAATCTCCATATTCGCGTTTGTCATTGATAGCAAAGATGTAATCTGCATTTTTATAGGTTCGCGGGCGAGTGACGATATCATAGTTGCTGGCATCCGTGAAGGCCTGGAAATGCGGATCCAATTGTTCACGCAGTTCGTGCGCAAGCTTCTGGAGGTCGGCCTTGTTTTGGTCGTTGTCCTGGGCGTAGGGGACTTCGCGGATCACGATGTCCGCAAGGATCGCCGGAGCCAGATATTCGTCGGCCACGACGATGCCGCCCTTGGCCTGCCATTCGAGAATCTTGTCAACGACCTCGCGGGTGAGGACGTCGCAGTGGAAAAGCCCCAGCACTTTCACGCCATCCAGCCCGTCGCGCAGGACCTTCTCCTCATAGTAGATGGACGGTGCGAGATTTGCCCACGAGAACATCAGGTGGACATGGGAAAGCCAGTCCTGCCCCCAGCCCCAAGTGCCTCGTTTGGCATAAATCGAGGAGGCGAAACTGTGAAGCAACACCACCTCTGGAGCCCGTGCGGGAATTCGCTTCAAAGTCGGCCCCAAGGGCTTGACGACATTGTTGAGAACCTTGGACAGCGCGACCTTCGTGTCCGGGTTCGTGGTGCAGTACGGCGCATGGGAATTCTCGGCCTTGCGCATATTCGCCAGATAGAAGGCCTCGCTCTCGCCCCACACGGAATTGGAGCCGTGGTACATAATCCCCTGAACCGGCCGTGCGATAATCGCCCAGGTCGCCTCGGTCAGCGAATCTGGCGGAATGGAGATGAAGCCGGCGGTCTCGTTGCCCTGAAGCCAGGCAGGCGGATTCGCAACCTTCTCGTTGACGGGCGCGGTCTGGTTGCGGTAACAGATGAATTGCGTCATCGACATCACCTTCTGGCCCGGGCGCCCCTCCGCCATCGCGAAAAGTTCGTCCGTCGCCCCGCCAGTTCGCATCGGGTCGGGATAGGCATAGGTCCACTGGCTGATGACATCCACGGCACCACCGCTGCCCCACAGCGGGGGAACGCGCACTGCGGGGTCGAACCACGTCCAGATGGGAAGCTTGTGGTGCTCGTGGATGGCCTCGGTGAGCTTGGACTGCACGACATTCCAGCCGTCGCCGACCGTCCAGAACCAGCGGTAGAAGACCAGCAGGGGGTCATCGTACGGGATCACGCGGTCCAGCGGGAAGTCCTGGCGGCTACGCCAGGAGATTCCGTCCTTAGCCACCGCCTCGGCAGGAACAGGAAAACCGGCGAAGGCCTCGAAGGCCTTGGGGTCGCTGGAGCCGAAGGAGGGCACGCTGTGGTCACGCACCTCGGAGTTGAGGAGCACGGAATCGCAGCCGGGATGCTCGGAGGTCAGTTCCGCAAACTGCGACGCATACTCCACGACTTTCGCCTGGAACTCGGGGTTCGCCGCCTCGAGGCCGTTGGGCACCTTCGTGCCGTCCGCCCGAACGCGCGGATAGTCGTCTTGGAAATACGCCGTGATTCCAAACTGGTTCGAGATGCGCGCACCGGCCGCAACCGCGCTGTCCAGGTGGATTTTCATCTGCGTCTTCAGCGACTCCATGCCGTATTTAATCAGGAAATGCATGAAAAAATAGAGTTCATGGGTCATCCCGTGTTCCAGCAGGGTGTCGTATGGCAGACCGCTACTCCAGAGGATAATCGGGAAACCGTCCTGAGACAATTGCGGCCCGATGTCGATAAGGTCGTCCGCGACCGCCGCCACGGCTTTGCCGTCGGCGTCCTCTCCTTCCAGTTCCAGCTTCACGGGGTAGCTTCCAACCGCATAGTCCGGCCGGAAGGGAATCTCCGTTTCGAAGTCCGTATTGGGCACCAGACCATCTTTGAGCGTAGCCTCAAAAACTCCATTCGGGTTGTCCACGAAACTCAATCGAACCTTGGCACCCGGTTGGATTTCCTTGACCGCATGGATTTTCAGTTGCAGCCTTGCGTTTTCCTCACCACGCACGAAGGCGTGGCGGCCGGGGCTGGAGAGGAATGCCAGCGGCGCAGGGAATGCAACCAGCCGCACCTTGCGGATGGAGCCGCGGAAGGGGTTGTGGTTCGAACCGTAGCGGTCGCCGATCACCGCTTGGAAAACCGCCGGTTCGATTGGTCCGCCTGGCTTGACCTCGTGGGTGCTGAGCGGCACCCCATCCACCCAGAAGGTCACCGTCCGTGCACCGTCATAGCTCACACTAAAGCGCTGTTCCTGGCCAGGCTTCGGTTCGAAGAATTTGCTTTCCGCCTGCACGCTGTCGTTCTTGAAGCCCAAAAAGAGCCTCAGCCGCGCATTGCCGGAAGTGCCGCGCACCAGCGCGAAGAGGAAGCCATGGAAGGCCGGCTCACGGCTCTTCGGCCCCAGGTCAAGGTAGTATTTGGCATCAAAAAAGGTTTGCTGGACGGTGTCGAATTCGCCTCCGCGCAACTTCGCCAAGACCTCCATGCGGAAGCCACTCTGCGGAGCCAGTTCCGGATGGACGGCTTTGGAGACCTGGAAGCCCTGCGGCTCCATGTTTCCTGTGCCATTCGGCATCACCAGCCAGCCGTCTTCGACGACGGTCTTGCCACGCATGAAGCCGTCGGCAATCTTACCGTCCACCGTGCCATCTGTCCTCACGCCGAAATCCCACTCGGCAAGCACGCTCTCGCCCTCCGGAAGCGGTTCCGGCTCAGGGGCGGGCGGAAAAGCGGTCAGCGTCACCTTGCGGATGGCACCACGCCAAGGGAAGTGGTTCGCCCCCACGCGGTCGCCAACCACCGCACGCTGGATGGACGGCTCGATGGCGCCGCCTGGTGCCACAGCGAAGACGCCGAGAGACTTCCCATCCACCCAGAAGCTCACCTGCGAACGTCCGTCGTAGCTCACAGCGAAGCTCTGCTCCTTGCCCGGAACGACATTGAAGAAGTCGCTATCCACCTGGACGCTGTCCGCCTGGAACCCCAGAGAAATCCGCAGACGGGCGGATTTTCCGTTGGACGCTTTGACCAGACCGAAGAGGAAGCCGTGGAAGGCCTGCTCGCGACTCTTCGGTCCCACGTCCAGGAGATATTTGGTGTCCAGGATGGTCAGCAGATTCTTGTCCGGCTCATCGTCGGCCAATTTCGCCACTGCCTCCACGCGGAAGCCGCTCTGCGGAGCCAATTCGGGATGGACGGCTTTGGAGACCTGGAAGCCCTGCGGCTCGGTGACTCCCGTCCCGGCGGGCATCGTGAGCCAGCCATCCTCAATGACAGTGGCGCCGCGCGTGAAGCCATCGGCAATTCGTCCGTCCGTGGTACCGGTCGTGTTCACGCTGAAGTCCCACTCGGCGACCACGGTGTCGGCCGCCTGGCACCAAAAGCCCACCGCCAGAATCAGGAAGAACGCATAGAATCCTTCGAGTGTTTTCTTCATCTTGTTATCCTCCTGTTATTTGCTGATCAGGGTTTGAAGTTCAATCGGCTTCCAGATTCCGCCGGCCATCTTGCTGTCCTCGACGCGCACCACCAGAAGGTTCTCGGCGTCCCAGGCAATCTCGTCTCCGATATTGAGCCAGAATGCCACGTCCCATCCCTCTGGTCCGATGGTATGCTGGCCGATGTATTTTCCGTTAAGCCAGACCCACGCTTGCTCGTCCACCGCACCGAATTTCAGTTCCGCGCCCACGCAATTGCCCTTCGGCGGCGCGGCAAAGCGAATTCGGTACCAGGCCACGCCGTCGTAGCCGGGAAAGCCCTGCCCCTCCCAGGCCTCGCACTTGACCGTCGTCCAGGCTTGGTCATCAAAATCCGGCGCGAACCAATTCTTGGTGTGACCGGTTTCTGCAGGGTCGGTGCACATCAGCCAGCGGTCATCCGGAAGCTCAATGGAATCCTGGATTTCGACGATGTGGTCGTAAGTCGGGTCGTCCTTGAGCCGCACATTGTTACGGTAGAAGTTGAAAGCCGATGCGTCCAGCCGCGATGCCTGCCGAATGACCGCCGGAAATTTCGAGGTCTCCACCAATGCCTTCCCCAGTACCTGACGCTGCGGATTCTCTGGTGGCAACTTGGCCAGGCACTCCGCCACCGCAAGCTGCACCAGCTCGTCTGGATCGGACACCAGTTTCTTCCAGCCATCCACTGACTTCGGGCCATTACGCAGGAAGTCCTGATAGACACAGTAACGCCGAATCACCGCATCGGGATCCCGCAGTCCCTCAACAACCGCCGCCGATGGGTTCTGCGCCAGCCTGGCACGGAACGCCTGACGATGACTTACCATGTCCTCGGCAATGCCTATCAGACATGCGCATACCAGAATCAAAAACACATGTTTCATACAATCTCCTTGGATCGAGAGGTGAGAAGCAAAAGGGACAAACCGCCAACCATGACAGGACGGTAGCACAAACGAAATTATTTCATAATATATCCTATATTAAAATTACGGTTCCAACGTTGGAACGGGTATCAAACCTGCCGGGGCGGCGGGCGGCGTCCGGCGGGCATCAGGCGACGGGCGACAGTCGACGGGCGACGGGTGCACATTCAATTAGGGAGGTAACCCCCACCCCTTACGGAGTTTACTATAATCGTTTCCTTCCCCCTTGTCAAGTCGCCTTCCGGAAAAGGAAAATGAATATTAGTTTTTCTATTCTTTTTAATAATAAAACAATCAAAATGTTAATTAACAAGAAGTTATGATATTAATTACCAGCACTTCTCTCGTTTTGTATCAAGGAGATATAGCAATGGC
>JAFXSU010000067.1 GCA_017525435.1 Victivallales bacterium | reverse complement strand
GTCACCCGTCTTCGCGGGGACAAAGAAGAATCCCTCATCCAGCGCCTGGAAGCCATTCATGGCATTGGTCTTGGAAAAGACAGGAACAGGCGAAGGCGACAAATCGCTTTCCACGGAATGCACCGAGCAACTGAGGTCTAATTTCGTGGCAACTAGTTCTGTCAACGTGGAGAATCCATTCCTAGTGGACGCTGTAACCGAGAAAACATAGCGGTTGCCTTGCTCGGCATGGAACATAAAGTAGCGTTCCATGACCGTATTGGAGAGTGAGGTCTCCACCCTGCCCACCGCATTGCTGGTATTGTAGCACTCCACGCCATTCCTGGTCGTCGTGCCCAATGCAGCCGGGTCAGCGCCGAAGAATTCCAATGTCCCCACTAACGCAGCAGGCTCGTGGCTGGGCTCCGGTCCCGGACACGCCCCCTTATAGGCATCGGACTTCATCAAGTTCGTCAGCCAACGCGTGACATTCGCGTAGTTCATCGTGGGGAGATAGGTGCCGGTGGAGCCGCAGAAGAACACGTCGATTACCGAATCATTGCCTGAGAATCTGAGGCTCGTGCTGTCCGCGCAGTCGTCCCTGACCTTGATGAAAACGATGAACGGAGCAGCGGTCATGGTGCGGCTCCCATCCGGATTCTTGTAGTTTTTGACACCGTTGACAAGCTCCATGTAATGTGTCCTGCTGTCGTCCACGTACAGTCCGACAAGCGTGTTGTCCTTCAGGAACTCCTCCATCTTGCCAATGCCGTCCAGCATCGAACTGTCCCAAGTCGCCTCACAGACACTGCAATCCGGATTGCCGACAAACACCAGCAGACCGCAGCGGTTCGCCACCGCTGCACGAAGAGCCGCCTGGGTCTCGTTGGTGCTCCTGGTGTGGTAATACCACTTGAAGGGCGTGTCTCCCCAGCCTTCAAAGGTCGAAACCACCAAAGACAATACGATGAAAACCAATGCCAGATGTCTTGGGAATGGTTGGACTGTCCTAGAAGAAGGCATTTTCGTTACAGCAGATTACAGACAAGGACAAAAAAGACAAACGGAATTATACGACGAGTCGGGAATTTAAGAAATATTATCTCATAACGCAGCTCATGCGGGTTTCAACGGCAGAAGCATCGCCACACCGCATGCTTTTGCTCACTAATTGCCCTGGGGACTTGAAACTTCAGCTTGATAATGCCATCAAAGAGTGCTTTCCTCACGATATTGACTTTATTCTTCCACCACTTCAATCGTGATGGGCTCGCAGTCGTTGGCACCACGGAAAGGTGTTACCACCAACTGTTTTGTCTCCGTGAAACTCTCCGGCGTGACAGTAATCTGCAATTCAATGCCTGTTGGATGACGAAGTTTCTCCAACTTCACGCCCTCCGGCACACGGAACTCCAGATGCGCGAAGAGGTCGTCCCAGTCGTGGTGCTCACGAACGAACTTCAGTGGCACTGCGTTCTTCTGTCGTGTCCTGCGCGGATGCATCATATCCTTTGCAGAAATCCTTTCATCCTCCTGCAAGCCCGGCACCACGCCGTAGGCGAAACGGGCAGTAAGACTCCCTGCAGCCTCCAGTGCGCTACGGGCAATCGTCCACTTGTCTGGAGTGAAGACCACTTGTTCTGCAACAGGAATCGTGATGGTCAATAGAATGCACACGGCCACGGCCGGCTCCAGCACGGGCACCTGGATTTCCTGTGAGAACTTCCGCGAATATGGCAGATCCGCCTTTGGTGTAACCTTCAGAGTGTAGTTGCCCTCGCCCAAATCTTGGAAGTCAAAGGCAAAATACGGGTTTTCTGGAGGTGGCCCCAGTACCACTTTCTCTAGTTCAGGAGATTTCTTCAACTCGAAAAGAACTTCCCATGATGCTGTCGGCGTCTTCTGCATCGGCAAGTCTACATTACGCTCTGGCAAGACCTCGGCGACCTCCTTGAGCTGCCCCGCATATTGCGCACGAAAGGACGGACTGTTCAAAGAACGAACGATGAAATATCGAGCAAATAGCTTTGTCATCATTTCCGCCGCCAGGACCTCAAACTCCACTGTCAAGGACTCACCGGGCGGGATGACGGCATTGTCTACTTTAGTAACCATCCGCGTGCAGTCACAGGTGGGTACCACTGAAATGACCGTCTGAGGCTCCTGCCCGACATTCACAATCTTGAACGACGCAGGCCGAACCTCCCGTTCATAGACATCCCCGACATCCAAGTAGTGCAGACCGTTCCCGTAATCCAACTGCAATGGAGAATCCTTCGGCGGCAGTCCTTCGTGATCATGTGCAAAAGCCACATCAAGCCAACCGCATGCCAAGAGGAGCACTGGTAGAATTCTCAAAAATTTATTCATTACAAAAAACATAGTTGGCTAGAAATCAGTTTTCTAAGGAATACCTCAACCATCCTGCAGAAGGCGTTGACACGCCTCCCGGATTTACCTCGTTGCCTTGCTCAAACAATTTGAACACACTGCCATTCCACTGCCAGAATTCCGCTGGCGGCTGCAGTTCTGGAGGAGCTGTCCAGAAGATGAACTCTCCCTTTGAATCCGGCACCTGGTAATCCACGGCAACAATGGTAGCATCCGGCTCATTGACAAGCAACCCATTGGAAGCCTGACTATCGTTCTTTTTGCTACGGTTAAAATAAACCCAGAAGGCCTGGCCAGGTTCAAGCTGGGACCAATCCGTAACTTTCATGAGATTTTTAGCCCCGTTCAGATAGGCCATCACCAGGAGGTCATTCGCCACGGGAACCTTACTGGTCAGCACATACTCCACAGGCATCCCGTAAACACGCCAGCCCTTCACAATAGCGCCTGATGGCGCATCCTCGGTGATGTCATCTGTTTTTGCAAGGTTTATGGAGAAGCCCTTTGCCGTAACGAGAAGCGGGACGTTCTCGCCAATCAGACCATTGGCGACGATGGCAACGGAGTAGCTTTCCGGAGCCGTGAAGTCACGCCAGGCAAAGACGCCATCATTCGCAATTTCCTGAATGGTTCCTTTTTTGTCCAGAAGCACATAGGTGCACAGTTTGGGATTCTCCGCACCGCTGGCAGTCACAGTATTGGTTGTGGGAATGCCGACAGTTGGAGCAACCAGTGTAGGCCCGTCATAACGGTCCGGGACGATGCGCACCGGCCAGGACCGGGTTCCGTCCTCGCTGATCAAGCTTCCAAAGCCCACCGCCTCCGGTCCCGCCGAGCAGCAACTGGCGGGAATTGGTGTCAGAATGCCTTGGAAAGTCACCTTGGACGGTTTGCCGGCCACGGCATCATAGACGTTGAAGGATCCTTTCATCAGCCCCATCGCATCAAAGGAAATGGCGACTGCCAAATCCTTGTATGGTTGAGCCTCCTGATTGGTATAATCCGCGATCGTGAAAGCACCACCGGTTTGGGGAATCTCGCCTTCAGCGGCCTCAACAATTTCAATGCCAGCCGGAAGTAGTTGCGGACAGATGCCAGCCGGGTAACTCGCGGGGATTTCCTCGGCAAATGGCAAAGTCAAAGCGTAGAAGTAGATGGACTCGAAGTTTTTATTTTCATGGTTGACCGTCTGTTCTAGGAAAGTTATGGCTGTACGGTCATATTCTGCGCCGCATGGTGTCAGGCGTGCGGTAATATCCGATTCAAGGTCATACCAGAAAAGTGCAAGGGAGCTACTGCATGCAGAGACACACGGCTCGCCATCCTCACGCTGCGACTTCGGAGTAATCTGGACACGTCCGCTAACAAAATCGCTCCCGTCAAAGGCCACGACAGTGAAAACACCATTGCCGTGTTCCTCAACCAGATGCGTGGTCCGCTTCACGACATTCATCCCGTCCGGCAATTTACCGGTGTAGGTGACCAGGCCCTCTCCATCAATCTCCACCACCAGCCAGCCATAGCCCTGGTAGGCAGGATGACTGGACTCCAGCGAGACATTGTAGTTGCCGGCATATTCCTTCTCCGCCGTATTCACGTCCATATTAGCCTGGAAGGCAAGGTGGCATTCGCCCAGTACCTCATCCTCGAACCATCCGAAACCTGCGCCATCGGTATCAAGCGTCAGCACCACCCCTTCGCCTGCTAGTGTGGCCTCGGTGTACACCGCGCCAGTCTCCAATGCCGTCCAGTCAGGCGCAGTGCCGGAAACAGGGTTCCTCGTATCCACGAAGGCCGCCGAGACCGCAAAGGTCTTGTTACTCCTACGTTTTAGAGTAAAGGTCCCGAAGACCGTGCCGTCTTCGGCACTGATGATATAGCCAGTGTAGTCATCCGCATTCGCCGCAACGGGATTGAGGTCGGCAAGAGGCTGGACAGTAAAAGCAAGGGTAAGCGTATCGCCCAAGGTGCCATTGCCTGACACCAGCTGCACGGTCACCCGTTGAGCCGTGGTCATCGCCACACTGGGTTTGCCCGCCAACACCAGGCTGGCGAAGCCCGGCCGGGATTCATCTGGCTGAACACTAATGGTCACGCCGGAGGGCAAAGTGCCGTTCAACGTCTTGACGGTGGACGTGGTATCCAGCCCATTGACCAGCGGGAAGGCAACATTAGCTAACTTCATGTTCTGGATCAGTTTCACCGTCTTCGTAGCTCCTCCTTCCAGGGCAACAAAGGCTGGTGCCGCAAAGGTGCGAATGACCGCCGGATTGGTGCCAGTTACACGGCAATTCTCGGACACGAGCATTACCCGAGTTTCCTCCTCCACGCTCAGCCCGGTAATCGTCCAAGCTAAGGTGCCAGAGGATGCACCACCAATGGGCTGAACGGCATTCTCACAACTGCCTGGTCCATCCAGGACCAATTGCACGCTGGCTTCTTCGTCCGTTTCATTGTCCATACGGTTCCAAGTGGCGGTCACGACGGCAGTGGCACCATCGCACTGACGCACAAGGTAATTCGCTGCGTCCAACGCGATATCGTAAGGCGGCAAATCTACGGCAGTGATGGCAAGCGTGTACTTCACAGGCGTAGTCTGCCCGGCGACAGAAACCTTTACCCGGTAACTACTGGGACGATTGGCACGGAACTCCAACGTCGGCAGAGTTTCTCCCGTGCCAGTAACGCTTTGCAGTAATGTTCCCTCGTTAACACCGCTGCCAAGGGTATCGTAGATGCCAATGGTGACTAGTGCGTTCTCGTCAAAATCACCTTCCATGCTAAAGGTTCCAGCGATTTTGTCGCTGAATTCCACAGCCCTCCAGTCAACGGTATCATAGCCGCCCAACAACGTTTGGGAGGTGGATTCCGCACCGTCTTGCAAATTTTCTGACTGCAGTCCATTCATCGTCTCGGCAGGCTTTTTTAGTTCGAAGACACCTGCCTGGACGGCATTATGCGCATAGTTGTCAAACTCCTCGCATGAATCCGCCGCCAATGCCTTGAGCTTCGTGACGCAGGTCTCGCCAAAGGAATTGAAGTTGGTATCCACGGGATAAGAATAGGCATCGTTGGCACGTGCAATGACACGTACCTTCGTCACATCATCGTTGTTCCCATTCTTCGTCTTTTCTGCTTGGCAAAGCAGGAAAGTCGGATAAGTAATTCGCGTGGAACCGGGAGCCAACAACTGCTTCTGGATGGCCTGGTTAACTGCCAATTTTGTCTCCGCTGCCTCCGCAGTATATCCACCGTATGCCTTGTAATCCTCTGCATAGAGCAGACTCGGCCCGGTGACTTCGCCACGCCGACGGTTGTCGATGGCCACCATCGGCAAATCCGCAGTGGCACCTTTGAAGCCCGCCGTCTCCGCAACCAGATGGTCGAACGAAGCACAATGCGGGCACCACGCCAATGCCGTGAAATACAGCAGGAAGGGCTTGCCATTTTTGGCAGACCAATCCACGACTGCATCGTAGTCCATCGTCCATTTACCTGGCTCCACCTCAGCACTTTTCCACAGCGGCATCCCCAAACTGCCCGGTTCGCCAATTTTGGCATAGTGGTAGCGAAGCGTAAACGGAATCTCCGAAGTCAATTCGGGGGTGGTCGAAATCCGCAGATAGTAGTCGCCAGTATTCGTTGGCACAAAGAAGAATCCTTCGTCCAGCACCAGGAAGCCATTCGTGGCATTGGTCCTGGCCTCCACCGCTTCCGCAGACGGCCCCAGATCGGCCTCAACGGCAAACACCTCGCAGGTCAACGACATGGTTTTCGCTACAAGTTCCGCCAGCGTGGGACCACCGTTTGCCGCCGTCACCGAGAAGACATAGCGGTTGCCCGCCACGGCTTGGAATTTGAAATATCGCTCCGTGACCGTCTCGGAGAGTGAGGTCGCCTCACGCTTCACAGCATTCCCAGTATTATAACACACCACACCTTCGGAAATCGTCGTCCCCAGTTCCTCGGCATCCTCGCCAAAAAACTCCAGCGTGCCGGACAACTCTGGCTCCCGGCTGGTCTCTGGTCCTGGACACGCCTCTTTGTAGGCGTCGGACTTCATCAAATTCGTCAGCCACTTCGAGACATTCGCGTAGTTCATCGTGGGCAGATAGCCGCTGTTCGAACCGCAGAAGAACACGTCGACATCCGACTTGCTCCCGCTGAAACTGATGCTCGTCGTATCGAGATGGTCGCCCTTGACCTTGATGAAGACCATGAACGGCGCGGAGGTCGTGGTGCGGCTTCCATCGGGATTCACGTAGTTGCCCATGCCGGCCGAGAGCTGCATGTAATGCGACGCATCGTCTTCCACGTGCAGGCCGACAAGCCTGTTGTCTGCCAGGAACTTCTCCATCTTCCCCGTGCCGTCCAGGTTGGAACTGCCCCAGATTCCCGCGCAGACGCTGCACGCAGGCTTGCCGATGAACACCACCATTCCGCAGCGGTTCGCAATCGCGGCCTGGAAGGCGGCCTTCGTCTCGTTGACCTTGGTATTGTGGTGATACCACTTGAATACAGTGTCCTCCCGGCCGCTGACAGCGGAAACCAACAGCATCAAGGCACCAAGGACCAGCGACAAACGTAGCGGTTGTGGACGGGTGATTCGGGCTGACATCATCGTAGTAGCAATCAGTTTGTTAGAAAACCGGACCTTCGGAGATTACGATTCCTATTCATCAATGTCCGTGGCATTAGGTATTTCCGCACTTTCCGGGTCCAAGGCATTCTGCTCGAGTTTTTTCTCATCTAACAGGTCGGGAAGAAGGGGACAGCGGAAATGGAACTGTTCCGCCAATTTGCCTCGCACCAGTTCATTAAAATAGTTGTTCTGAAGCGTATACAGCAGATTCTGCCGAATCAGCGCCTCGCTTGGCAGATCGTCCAATGCTCGTTTCCCATAAAGAATCTGCGCAACCTTCAGTTTCGGAGGTTCGCCAGGCATCGTACCAGGAATCTCTTCTAGCACACGAATGTAGCGAAGGGACGTGGGCGTCTCAATCAGCGAACTGGTCTCGCCGACCGGCGTGGTAAAGGGCTGGTCGAAATTCGCGGCGGCGATTTCCGAGCGAGTAAGCAGCTCGCCAAGCACCCCGCCATTGTCCGCCTCCACGCCATCGGAATACTCTGCCGCCAGTTTTGCAAAACCCTCATCCGTGTAGAGATCCGCATTGTCGGCCAATTCCTCAAACTCTTTGCGATCCGTCTCCACCTGTTGACCGAATGCCTGTTCAATCTGACGGATCTGCGACAAGGCCTGCTGAACCAGTTCCTCCGGAACCGCCAAGTCTCTCACCTGACATTCCGACCAGGCATAAAGCACCATCTGGTCATCCCGTGAAATCGTCAAGGGCGTTGTCGCCTTCAGTGGAAGCTGGCTCAGATACTCGGCGAAGTCACCATCGGGATTCTGTGACCGCCACAATTCAGCGAAACGCTGGCGATCCGCTTCGGTAAAGACAGTCCCCGACGCACGCGCCGCCCGCAAAAGCAACTGCTGGCGAACCAATGCATACAGTACCCGACGAACCGCCTGTTGCTGGACTGAAGTCAAGCCGTTCACTCGCGCAGATACTGCGGCAAGTGTCTCATTCTGCGAAGGAATCGCATTCAGCTGCTGAAGCAGTATGAGCAACTCGTCACGCGTCAGTCTGACATCATCAAACTCCAACGCCACATCATTTCCGCGCAACTCAACCATGCCTTCATGCGAAGGCATAGACAAGGCACGGGAAATATCGTCCGCTTCTTTTTCAGGCACCTCTTCAACCGTCGAAGTGGCCGATTCCGCCACTTCATTATTGGCCGCGACTGGCGTGCTGGAAGCCTGCGCCTCCCGTTTGCAGGACACCAACACAAAAGCCATCAAAACAAGGACGACGCAAACGAAAATGCTTTTTTTCATGAATGTCATGCAAATCAAGTTGTTTCAAAAATGTGCTTCCACATCACTCCTGAGGCTGTTGCGCCTGAAGCCAGAGCATTGCCTCCTCGCGGTTGGTCACGCCATCGCGGTTGGTTGTCATATCCAGGTATTCCGCAGCCTTCTCACGCTTTTCACCGGTCAAGGTTTCGACCAATTCTACCAGCACCGGCACGGAGAAATTGTCTTCCATCCCGCTGAGTGGAATCAACAGATGCTCCAGATCATCGGCATTGTCCACTGCCTGGCATGCCGCCACCCACAGGTCAAATGCCTCGCCCAATGCTTCGGTGGAAAGCCCATCTTCGTCAGACGCCACCAATTCACCAGTCTGAGAATCTGCGACAACCTGCGTAGCCAGCGTGGACAGGATGTGCGACATCGCACTGACCGCCTGTTTCGAAGTCTCCTCGTCCTGATTGCGCAATGCCGGAACCAGCGCCATCCCCGCCTGAGGAGTAGACACCCAGACCAAGGCGTCAATCGCCTCCTCGCGGCGCTGCGAATCCTCAGAGTCCAGCAGAAACTCCGCCTGCGCCACAATGGACTCGTTGTCATTGGCATCGAGGAACTCTTGCAGACGCAACACCTCCTCATCCACAGTAAAGTTCTCCGGCACCGCCGCCGACTTATCCTTCATGGCCTCAGGTAGAGGTTCCTGCCCGACCTCGACTTCTTCATCTCCAATGCCATGTTCCACTGATGGCACCGACGACAATGACGGTTCAATCGACACTGGCCTCACGGTACGACGAGTGCCCAGAAGGGCCGCACCGACCAACCCCAAAACAACGATGACTCCGAAAAGAAAGATGTGTGGTTTTTGCATCGTGAATACCAGAAAAGAGCGTTTTATTAAATATAACGCATGAATGGCTTAAAATTGTTCTTGGAACGAAGTTTTTTCAAAAAAACAAGTACTTTGGTTGTAATTCCTTTTTGCCGGACTTCCATCACAAACATCTTTGCCCAGGACTTGAATTTTGAGAGATTTGAGTGCTGTGACCGACAACCTCTGTGCACTTTGAACGAAACTAAAACAATTTATCGATCTATTTTTCGCCTCTTAGACACGCTAGTTCACAAGGCAGTTCCCCTTCTCCCCAAAGATAGGAATATAATATGAGACTATAGATGCTGGATACATGACTCCAGATGTCAGCCAATCATGCCCAGCCCCAGAGCTTCCAAGCCCCACTGTTTCTCGTTCACGACACTTCGACACAGCGCCACTCCGCCAACCGTCCCTTCGTCTGGTCAAAGGAGGCACCAACCAAAGTGATTGGTTTGCCGGAAAGACGATACTTCAAGTAATACTGCTTATCCTCAATCTGTTCCAGCGCCACCGGGGCCGGCTGGTCCAGTTTGAACTCGAAGATGAAGACTCGCTCCGCCGTGGCGACCACGGCATCAATCCGCCCATCAGAAGTGCGTGCCTCCGCCTCCACCGCGCCGTTGAGCAGTAGAAAGGTAATGAAGAAGATGGTCTGGTAGTAGCGCTCATCTCCACCACGGATGTCATACGGAATGGCGGCAAAGTAGCTCTGGAGGGTCTTCATGAACTCTTCAATACGGTTCTGATGAATTTGCGTAAGCAGTTGGAAGACCACGCCTGACATGGCAGACTCCTTGAAACCGCTGTAGTGCGCCAGCAGTTGCGTGTTGAAGGACTGCTCGACCTCGTAGTCCGGAAAGCCCAGTCGGTACATGCTTCCCCCCAGTGGTCCAGGGATGACCTCCTTGATGGTCAGGTAACCGGTCTGCCAAAGCAATCCCATCGGATCCAAATTGTCCAGCTCATAGGCCCCGAAAGCCAGTTCGGAGACTGGCTGCGTAAGTGCCTGTTCGAAATTGAAGCGGGTGTTTTTTGCCAATTCCAGCAGGAAGGTCGGCATCCCTGTGATTGCCCAATAGTTGGCGAACCGAAAGCCCTCGCTGAAGAATTTCGCGATGGAGACCGGATTGCAGACATGTGCTTCCCCGCAGGAGAAGCGATAGCCGTCGTACCACAAGAGCAGCCGCTCCAACAAAGCCTCCTCGGTGAGACCATTCGCCTGTGCCGCCAGTGGAATTCGATCTGCGAAATTCGTGCGGATCTCGTCCGCCGTGAACCCCAGCATCCCGGCGTAGTCCACCTGAAGTGTCAAATCGGTGAGATTGTTCAAATCCGAGAAGAGCGAGACATGCGCGAACTTGCTCACGCCAGTAATGAAGGCGAAGCGAATGCGTCCCTCGCATTTCTTGATGCAGGAATAGAAGGACTTCAAGATGCCTAGAAACTCCTCTCGTTTCGAATTGAGAATGTTGCCCAGCATCGGCTTATCGTACTCGTCGATCAACACGACAACCTGGGTATCCTTCGTGCTGGCGATATCCTCAATGAGATTCTCAAATTGCAGCGAAAGCCCTACTCCCCGCAATTCAATTTGGTACATATCAGCCCATTTCATCAGTGCCGCCGCGAGAAAATCCCGCAGATTTTGTGGTTCACCCAGTGCTATATTGCTGAAGTCCAAGTGGAGAATCGGGTACTCCCGCCAGTTGTAGTCCATCCGCTCAATCGCCAGCCCATGGAAAAGTTCCCGACGCCCCTGGAATATCGCCTTCAGGGTTGAAACCAAAAGCGACTTGCCAAAACGACGTGGACGAGATAAAAAATATTCATCCTTACCACCATGAATCAATTTCCAGAGATACGCAGTCTTGTCTATATACAAGAAATCATTGGCAATAATTTCAGAGAAATCGAATGTGCTGGTTCGAATGGTCTTCATGGCAGAACGAAAAATGTGTTCTATTACTTCTATAATATAGCACTTTGTTTTCCCATTGTGCCAGCCATCATTCAGGTTCAATCTTTTTTATTTGCCAGAATGTCATACCTCATAACGGTGAAATGGGAGTGAAAAACGTGCAGGGGGACGGGAACGGCAGCTCCCGTAGAATTTGTAAATGTGCAATCAGGTTAACAAAGCTTAGACACCTATTGGCATCTACTTGAACCACAAGCCAGATTTCACCCTATCCAAACTGCGGGCTCTCCTCCCCTTTCGTTGACCATCATGGCAAATTGTCAATATATCCGAACAAAGAAAAAAGGGCGACACTTAAGTGTCGCCCTTCACAGTTTCTCAGTTGCTAGCAACCAAGAGAACTAGACCTGACTACCAAGCCAACGGCTTCTTCAGGGCTTCGCCCTTGTCTGCGTTGAAGGTACTCCACTCCTTCTCGTTGCCGAAGACCTCGGAAACCTTCAGCTTGGCCATAATGTCGCCCTCAGCAGAGGTGAAGGAAGCCTGACGGAACTCCTTCTTGTAGAAGCTCAGAGCGTTGTTGAGCTTCATGGTGAAGGTGCCAGCAATCGGGGCAGTGTAGGCCTCGGCGGGCAGGTGAGACGTCGCATCAATATAGCAGAGGTCATACAGCGGGTTGTTGCAGGTGCCAGTGTAGGTGAAACCACCCAAGATGCTACCGCTCAGATTCTTGACAGCCCAGCAGACAGAGGTGGTATCGGCGAAGCAGGAAGAAGTGAGAATCTGCTTCAGAGCAATCAGCTTGCCATAGCCAGCGTTGTCCACGGTGTCATAGTCGACCGCCAGCAGCGGATCGTGAGCAGTGATCTTCTCCCACCAGTTGGTACCGAGAGCACTGACCTTACCAGACTGGTCAACACCCATGAAACCGGTCTTGCCAACAGCAGGTACACCATCAGCATCAATCCAGTAGCTCAGGAAACCCAGAGCATCGGTGTATTTGGTGGGGTTCACATGGTAGCCCGTGTCGCCCTCAGTCTTGTGGGCAATACCGGATTTGGCACCGAACTTGGCGGCGTAGAAACGACCGATTGCGCGGTAGACGGCGTTCTTGGTGTACTTGTTGTTGCCGCTGCGCTTGATGTAGACAACAGCGTAGTTGCCGGGGACGGTCTCGCCCAGCTCAGCAGAGTACTTCATTCCACCATAGCACTCTTCGCAAGCATCCACCACGACATAGCCCGTGAACTTGTCGCTGGCGACCTTTGCGGTATCCATTTTGTAGGTGGTGCCTTCGAACTTGACTTTGACAGGGGCGGTGACATCGAGGCGCTTGAAGGACGCCGCGTAGTCATACACCAGGACTTCGGCCATCAGGCTGCTGCAAACAGCGGCCAGCAGGGCGAACATGAGTTTTTTCATCATTTTCTCCATTGTTGGATTTTGGGAACTAGTTAAACAAACAAACAAACGAAACAAACAAAAAGAAATCTTTATTGGAAAGATTGGTTTTGATTCTGGTGTGGCGATTCTCCGTTTTTTTGTGGAACTTCCTTTCTATTTTCAGTTGCTCCGAGAATGCATCGCATCCAACACTCGAAACTCTTACTTCAGACTCTGATGCCTTAGATGCTATGGGGGAAACCCGAAGCGGACTGATTTTTGAAAGAACTCCAGGTTTTGCCTAGGATGGCGTCACCATTCTGGGGTTCCTTCCAGTGCCGCCTCGCCATCAGACGACACAACAACACCAAAATGGCATTTGCTCCTTACTTTACTACTTCTTTTGTGGTTTGCAAGCGTTTTCCTGAAAAAAAAGCAAAATTTTTCACTTTTTTTGTGTTTCAAGCGAAATTCACCGCCTCCACCCAGGATGGTTGTGACTTTCCGCAGAGGGAACTACTAGCCAGGCCTTCCCATCCCAAATCATCTCCGCCCCCTCGGACGAAAGCAACCAGGAAGAGCCGTCGCCCGCCAGAGGGGCTGCCTCGCCGCCATCGGCGAAGGTGGCAGGGCGCTTTTTCGCAATGATCATCGATGAATGAACCAGGTAGCTGGCTCCGCCCTGAAGCGTGGTCGCACGTTCCAGGGCACGTTTGGAGGCATTGTAGGCAAATGGATGCAGCCAGGCGATAAGTTCCGCCGAACGCTTGTCGGAAAGCCGTCGTGTCACCGCAAAGATGCTCCACTCATTTGGTGCGAAGTGCTCCACTTGCTCCGTCGCCCACATGCCGTCATTTGCAGTCTCCTTGGTCACAGTGACAGCGACAGGTGCGCTATTCAATTGGAACACCGCCTTAGCCTTGTCCACAACGCCCGCCGTCGCAAACTCCAATGTCGTAGTCTCGGCCACATTCCGCGCAGAAGAATACACCGCCGCCGCACCGCCATTCTCGCGGTAGTGAACTTTGGCGCCACCGGGTGCCTGCGCCGTCACGACACACTTCGTCTGGAAGACGAGATTGCCGCTATTGCCGCCATCCGCCTTGACAGTATAGGTCGGCTGGCTGGCCTGAGTGATGTCAATCGTCAGTGCTTCTGGACTCTGGGTATCCTCTGCGACAGCGATGACTTTCAACATGCAGGGAGAAGCGATTAGAATCGTATCACCCGATATCGCCGGTGAGCTTGCAGTGGGTTCTTTGCCATTTGTGGTATAATGGTAAACAGGCGTCGCGCCATATCGCTCACAATCCAAGGTAAGAGCGATACCAGGTTCAAACAGTCCCTGGCTGGCGTCAGCGACTGTCGGCGTTCCCACCGATAACCTGGTAACGGTTAAGGAAACGGGGGCACTATTGAGTTGGTAAACTCCGGCCGTATTATCTACCGTTCCTGCAGTGGCAAAATACAACATGGCACTCTCAGTCATGGTCAGAGATCCTTCGTAAACTTCGGGTTCGTCGTCATTCATGCGGAAATGCACACCGTCACCATCGGTGGTGAACGCCGTGACCACGCAATGCTCGGCAAAGCGGACACCTTCGGCAGTGACTTCGCCATCGGTCTGCACAGCATAGGTCGGCTGGGTGGCCTGGGTGACATTCACCGTAAGCGTTTCCGGACTCAAATCCTGCATGGCAGATGCAATGATCTTCACCGTGCAGGGGGATGTGACCAGGATAGTGTTGCCTGTTGCCTGTGAAGAAGCTGTGGTAGGTTCGCTCCCGTCTGTGGTATAGTAGTAAACAGGCGTCTCAGCGGCCTCGCAGTCTAAAGTCAAGGTGATACCGGGATCAAAGAGGCCTTGAGTGGCCGCCGTCACTTTTGGCGTGTCAACCGTCAGCTTTCGCATATAGTTTTTGCTATATTCGCCGATTTTGCTATTGCCGTCGTATACGGCCACCCGCACCGTAACGGTTCCGGCGGGCAATGTGCCAGGTAGCATAATACGCTCGTCATCATCATATTTCTGGCTGCGTGCCCCATTTCTCACGGGAGTGCTGCCATCAATGGTATACCAATATTCAAACACCAGCTCACCGTCAGACTCGTAGTTCGAGTAGATGGAGACTTCCAACCCTTTGCCATCAAATTCGGTCACATTGCCGGGCGTATCGAAACCGCAAATTACCATATCATTGTCGGGTTCCCAGACAAAGTCGTCCAGCCACGCACAGTTTTCCACGATTTCCTCAGCTTCCTTGTCCCAGTAGCTTTCGCCGTTGTAGGGTGCCAGGAGCGCCACCTTGATGGTGTGGCTATATCGATCCACGGTCATGTCCACCGAATCTTCCACCCAGAAATTCTCGGCCTCGAGGTCGAAATAGACATCCCCGTCATAGGACTCCTTTTTCCTCCAATATTCCCCGCCAAGTTCCAGCAGCGGGTTATTTATGTCATCCTCATAGAAAACCAGCACGTCGTCATTGCAATAGGTAGCCACGCGGTGCTGAAAGGTGAGCGTCCCCGCGCCTTGAACCGTAAACGTGAAGGAGGAGACGATACGGCTTGAACGCGACTCACTGGAAGACTTGCTTCCGCCATTCATCTTCAGGAAATAAGCACCTTTGCTCGGATAGACTGTCTCCTTCTTGCCCGTGTCCCAATTGCCGATATGGTCGTTGCTGTATTTGCTCACCTTGGACATGGTTCCCGTGGCATTCGTAAAGGTCACTCCGGAAGGCGAGTCCAAAGCATTGCTGAGGTCGGAGACTGAAAGTGCCAGAACACCCAACGTTGCGGCAAGCATCAAGAGAAAGGTGAGTCGTTTCATTGAAATTAAGATTAACAAAAGAATGTTTTGGCGTTTTGTGCAAGCGTCGGCAACAGATAAAAAACGCAAAACGCAGCTTTTTATTGTGGAAAGGCAGACCATGT
>JAFXSU010000006.1 GCA_017525435.1 Victivallales bacterium | reverse complement strand
GGCGGCTCTGCTTTTTTCTAATGCTTTCCTAAATGCGTGAATTTTAGGTGGACGTACTGTCGGCGCCATCGCCGACAGAAAATGCGTTGTGCTGGTGCCCCGCCAGCATAAAGTAAAATTCACGGATTCAGGGCTTTGTTACACCAGAAGGCACCTGATTGCACTTCTACAAATTCTGCCCGTCCCCCTGTAGCTTGAAAAACCAGCTTAGTTAAGTGCCATCACAGGGAATATAGCCTTAAGCTTATTCTCGCAGGGTAGACTTCAGGTTCCGACAGGTTGTTTCGGTACCCTCTTGTGGAACACAGCGAAGCCTAAGTCCAAAATCCATCACTTCGGCAGGTTTTCTGTCGTTGTCAAAGGCTCTTTTGGGGTAGTATTGAGCAAAATTGTCAAGAATTGTCAAGTTTTTTCGTGGTATGACTTGTAAAGATGACAAATGATGCTTATATTTAGGAAAATGGTTTCTCTTCAAATTTTAATTGCCAACGGTGATTTTTTAGTATAGCGGATTACCAACCCCAGGAAAACCAGTATGATTCTCACATTGAAAGAATTGGCCGAGTACTTGCGCGTCAATGAACGTACAATTATGCGCATGCGTGACCAGGGCAAGATTGAGGGCGTGAAAATTGGTGGTCAGTGGCGTTTCAATGGCAGTGAGATAGACAAATTGTTCTTCCCTCAGAATGACGTCGATGCGACGAAAGATGTCGAGAAGGACGAGCCGTTGTCTGCGTTGTCCCATCCGGTCATGGGCATTCCGCTGAGTCGGGTGATGCACGAGAACCGCATTCTGCTCAACCTGAATGCGACGGATCGCGATTCTCTCATTAATGAAATGACCTCCGCCCGTATGATGTACGGTCTGGTGCTGGATGCCTCGGATATCCGGAAGAAGTGCCTGGATCGCGAGAATGTCCTTTCTACAGCGATTGGCGAGGGCATTGCGATTCCGCATCCGCGCGATCCGATTGCGACTCTTCGTGCCAGTGCGGCGGTGGTCTATGGCTATTCGGCGGACGGCATTGATTTCAATGCGCCGGATGGCAAGCCGGTTCATCATTTCTTCCTGGTCTGCAGCCAGACGATCGAGCTTCATCTTCACTTGATGGGGTGCATGGCCCGGTTGCTCAAGGACCGCGAGTTCGTGGATGCATTGCCGAAGTGCACTCAGAATGCGGATGTCATCCGGCTGGTGATGAAGCACGAGCGCGCAGAGTTGGCACCCGCTGCCCGCTAAGGTGAACACCACCTTCTCGTGATTGTTCCGCCGCCGGAAGTTCCACTTTCGGTGGCGGTTTTTGTTTTTCTCAGCAAGATTTAGCCTGCGAAATCATGGCCACTGTTTTTCCATTCCGCGCCTGCCTGCCCAAGCCGGGGCTTGCCGCTCAAGTCGCCTCTTTGCCCTATGATGTCTATACCCGTGCGGAGGCTCGTGAAGCCGCCGCCGAAAATCCGCTCTCTTTCTTGAATGTGACTCTGGCGGATATCATGCTGGGGGACGAGGTGTCCTCTTACGATCCAAGGGTTTATGAACTTGCCGCACAGACCTGGCGGAAGTTCCTTGCAGAAAGTGTCCAGCCGGACGCCCGCCCGTCCTATTACATTTATTCCCAGCAGATGGGTGACCATCGGCAATATGGCATTGTGGGATGCGTCTCCGTGGAGGAATACAACGCCGGCATTGTTCGCAAGCACGAGCGTACCCGTCAGGAAAAGGAAGACGACCGTACACGACATATCCTTGCCACGAAAGCACAGACTGGACCAGTCTTCCTGGCCTATCGAGATGTCGCTGCATTGAATGAACTCGTGGCGAAGGTCTGCGCTGAAGATGCGCCACTCTTCGACTTCACTGCCTCTGACGGCATTCGTCACACCGGCTGGCGTGTTCCTGACGACTGCGACGATGCCATCCGCGAGGCTTTTGCCCAGGTGCCGATTCTTTATATCGCCGACGGTCATCATCGCGCCGCTGCCGCCGCACGCTCTTGCGCCGAACTCCAGGGAGCAGGTGAGTCTGGCCGAACCTTGGCGGTCATCTTTCCAGCCAGCCAACTTCGGATTCTGGCGTACAACCGCGTGGTCAAAGACCTCAATGGTCGCACGAACGAGCAGTTTCTTGCGGAACTGGCGAAGGTCGGCGAAGTCACGGAAAATGCCCCGGCGGTGCCGGCTTCTGTGGGAGAGGTATCCATCTTCTTGGGGGGCAAGTGGTACGGTCTGAAGTTCCGCGAACGCCATTCGGAAAACCCCATCGAGGCATTGGATGTCAGCCTGTTGCAGAACCAGGTCTTGCAGCCCATATTGGGCATTGAAAATCCGCGCACCGATCACCGTATCGACTTCGTGGGCGGAATCCGCGGAACCGCCGAACTCGAACGCCGCGTGGCGGCGGGCGAGGCCGTCGCATTTTCCATGTACCCAACTTCGCTGGAGCAACTTATGGATGTCGCAGATGCCAATGGCATCATGCCGCCAAAGTCCACATGGTTTGAACCCAAACTGCGGGATGGGCTTTTCACACACCAAATTTAACCCCTTTATGCCGTAATGTCCATGACGCTTCTCGAACTTGCCAAGAACCCGCCTGCCCGCAACCGCCCCGTGCCATTCTGGAGCTGGAATGACAAGCTGGAGGCGGATGAATGTGTCCGACAAATTGAATTGATGCACGAGCAGGGCATCGGTGGATTCTTCATGCACGCACGTGGCGGACTCCTGACCGAGTACTTGTCAAAGGAGTGGTTCGAGGTCACTGAGTCGTGTGTCAAGGCCGCTGAGCGACTTGGAATGAATGCCTGGGCGTATGACGAGGACGGGTGGCCCTCTGGCTTCGGCGGCGGACTGGTCAACGGGAAGGGACTGGAATATCAGCAGAAATACCTCCGGCTGAAAGAAGTCAAGGATATCAACGAGGCTCAGGCCAGCGAACATCTTATCGCTGTCTATGACAAAAGGGGACAACTGCTGACAAAAGTGGACAAACTTCCTGCGGATGGTGGTCTTGTGGCCTATTTCGAGGTCAATCCATATTATGTCGATACGCTTGATGGAAAAGTAATTGCTGAGTTTCTACATTCCACGCATGAGAAGTATTTCGAGGTGCTTCCGAAGGCGGAGCGTCAGGCGATGCGCGGCTTTTTCACGGACGAGCCACAGATTTCACGCAACGGCACGCCCTGGTCGTTTATCCTGGAGACCGAATACCGCGAGGCATACGGCGACGAATTGCTGCCCCGTCTCCCGCAGCTCTTCCTGGAGCAGGGCGACTATCGTCAAACCCGCCATCGCTTCTGGCTACTGGTCACGCGGCTCTTCTCGGAAAATTTCATGCACCAGATCCAGAACTGGTGCCATGCGCATGACTGGCAGCTGACCGGTCATCTGGTGCTGGAGGAGACGTTGCACCACCAACTTTGCAGCAATGGTATCGCCATGCCCCACTATGAATACTTCGATATTCCTGGCATGGACAACCTTGGGCGTTATTTCACTTGGGTGACTTGCCCGCTGGGACTCTTTAGCGCCGCCGCTCAGACCGGTCGCCGCCAAATCCTCTCCGAGACCTTTGCCTTGTGCGGCTGGGCGGTCTCTTTTGCAGACCTCAAGTGGCTGGCACAGTGGCAGTTCGTCCACGGCGTGAATTTCCTCTGCCAGCATCTGGAGGGCTATAGTCTGCGCGGAATCCGCAAGCGCGACTACCCCGCTTCGCTTTTCATCCACCAGCCGTGGTGGGACTACTACAAGCCTTTCAACGACTATTTCAGCCGTCTGGGCGTGCTGCTGGAGGCCGGCGATGTCCATTACAAGACGCTTCTGATTCAGCCCGGCGCCACCGCATTCACCAACTACAACGACCGTGACAACGGAAAATTGGATGAATATGACACGGCGTTCCATGCGCTTACCGATCTGCTGGAGGCCAGCCAGATTAACCATCACTATGGTGACGAGGAACTGATGCGTCGCCACGGCGCAGTCGATGGCGCCTCGCTTTGCATTGGCACGCAGTCCTATGATCTGGTGATTCTGCCGAAACTCTCGAATCTCGGTGAGGTGCAGTATTCGATGCTGAAAGAATTCGCTGCAAATGGCGGGCGTATCTTCGGGGTGTGCAACGACCTGGAAGCGGGCTTCTTCGTTGCCGGCGTGGCATGCTCCAATGACGAATTGCTTTCCAAGGTGCAGTGGTTCGACTCCGCTGAGGCGCTGGTTTCTGCGTTGCCCGAAGACCGCCGCGTGGTCGGTCTGAAGACGCCGGAGGGCAGGGCACTGCCCGATCTCAATGCCACCAGACGCTCCTTTGCGGACTTCGACGGCAAGCCTGCGGAATTCTATTATATCGTCAACAACAACCGCGAGAAGGCATTCCAGACAATAGTGACCATTCCTGCCAAGGGGCTGGAACGCTACGATGTCACCACTGGCGAAGTAGTCCCGGTCGCCTATCGCCGCGAGGGCGCATTCTGCGTGCTGGAACACCGCTTCGAGGCGGTTGGCGACTTGGTTCTGTTGGCGAGGGACTGCGAGGTGCCTGCCGCCGCGCCTGCGACCGCTTCGGCCGCCACGTTGAAGCTGGGCGATGCCTGGAAGGTGGTCTCCTCCACGGAGAATCTCCTTACCTTGGACCACTGCCGTTGCGAGGCGGAAGGGAAGGAACTCTTTGCACACGAGTATGTACTGACCATTCATGACGAACTGCTGAAATTCGAGCGTCCATTGTCCTCCGTCAACTTGGAATACTCTTTCGAGGTCGATGAGAAATTCGCATTGGGGACACCGGTGGACTTGCTTGTCGAGCATCCTGAACGACAGCGCATCTTAGTGAATGGGCAGCCGGTCTGCAATGTTGCCAACGGCTTCTTCCGGGACAAGGCGTTCGAGCGCATCGCGATTGGACCACAGCTCAAGCACGGCAAGAATGTCATTCGGCTGGAGGGAGAGTTCTTCCAGACCGAGGAGACCTACGAGTGCATCCGACGCGGAAAGATCTTCGAGAGCGAGAAGAACAAGCTCTCCTACCACAGCGAGGTCGAGGCGGTCTATCTGGCGGGAGACTTCGGAGTCGCCACGCCGGGCGACTGGCAGGAACTTACCGCCGATTCCACTCGCTACAACGGATTGTTTGCCTTGACGGCACCTTCCGAGATGATTCACGGCAATGACCTGGTGCGTTGTGGCAGGCCATTCTTCTCCGGCGTCATTGAGCTGGAGCAGACGCTTGTGCTGACTGCGGAGGAAGCCGCAAAGCCTGCCGCTGTGCAGTTCCGCGAGGTTTTTGCCTCCGTCCTGGAGGTCAATGTGAATGGCCAATGCATCGGCACGCTGACGATGCCCGACTCCGAATTGACCGTCCCCTCAGGCGTGTTGAAAGCCGGCGCGAACACGGTACGACTGAAACTGGTGACCAGCCTGCGCAACATGTTGGGACCGCACCATCTACAGGAAGGCGATTCCCATGGCGTCTGCCCATACCACTTCTACAAGACGCCCGGCGGCGTCTTCACCCCGCATGACGCGGCGCCGTGGAACGACGGCTACTGCTTTGTCAAGCAGGGCTTCTCTTTTAATTCGTAATTCGTAATTGGGTTCTTCTCGGACGCAATGCGGCCGAGCTTCACTTATGACCCCTCCCAAGGAATCTCCAGTTTACTTTGATCGCGTCAGCGGCGAATTGCGGCAGGAGACCGTGCTAGGTGACAAGTGGTTGCGCCTGGCATACTGCTCGCCCATCCGTGGACTGCTTCAGTGGCCCCTCTTCGAATGTGCCGCCTTCTCGCGGATAATGGGCTGGTACCTGGATTCCCACGCTT
>JAFXSU010000066.1 GCA_017525435.1 Victivallales bacterium | reverse complement strand
CCAGCCGACTGTCAAGGTCGGTGACGAACTCAAGCCGGGCATGGTGATTGGCGAGGTGCAGGAGACCGAGAGTGTTCTGCACCGCGTGATGGTGCCGCCGCGCGTGCAGGGAACCGTGAAGAGCGTCGTGACGGCTGGCGAGTATGACGGCCACGCGGAACTTTGCGTGCTGGAGGACATCGCCGGAAAGCGCACGCCTGTGGGATTCTACCAGTATTGGCCAGTTCGGCAAGGGCGGCCATCCGCCAGCCGACTTCCCTTGTCGCAACCGCTGCTGACCGGGTTGCGGGTGGTGGATACCTTCTTCCCGCTGGCCAAAGGCGGCGCGGCTGCCATCCCTGGCGGCTTCGGCACCGGCAAGACCATGACGCAGCAGGCGCTGGCGAAGTGGTGCGAAGCGAAGATCATCGTCTATATCGGATGTGGCGAGCGCGGAAACGAGATGACCGAGGTGCTTCGCGAGTTTCCAGAACTCATCGACCCGCGGAGCGGCCGTTCGCTGATGGAACGCACCATCCTGATTGCCAACACTTCGAACATGCCGGTGGCGGCACGAGAGGTCTCCATCTACACGGGTATCTCGTTGGCCGAGTACTACCGCGACATGGGCTATGACGTCGCCATTATGGCAGACTCCACTTCGCGTTGGGCCGAGGCACTGCGCGAACTCTCCGGCCGCCTTGAGGAAATGCCGGCTGACGAGGGGTTCCCCGCCTATCTGCCTGACCGGCTGGCGTCTTTCTATGAGCGTGCCGGCCGCGTCCAGACGCTGGGCGGCGCGGAGGGCACCGTCTCTGTCATCGGTGCGGTCTCGCCACCAGGCGGCGACTTTTCTGAGCCGGTCACCCAGCATACCACGCGCTTCATCCGCTGCTTCTGGGCGTTGGACCGCGATTTGGCGAACGCGCGCCATTATCCCGCCATCAGCTGGCGAAATTCCTACAGCGAGTACCTGCCGGAGACTGCCCAGTGGTGGCGGCAGTATGACTTGACCTGGAAGGAGAACCGCGATGTTCTTATGAATGTCCTCCAGGAGGAGGTGAGTCTCCAGCGAATCGCAAAGCTGGTGGGACCTGACGCGCTTCCCGAATCCCAGCGGCTTACGCTCTTCGCCGCCGAAATCATCAAGAATGCATTCCTCCAGCAGAATTCCTTTGATGAAGTGGACATGTACTGTTCACCCAAAAAACAGCTCTGGATGATGAATCTCCTCGCATTCTTCATCACTCGCTCGCAGGAGCTCATCAAGAACGGCTGCACCCTCAACGAGATTCGGGCCATCCCCGACCTCGATCGCATGAACCGCATGAAGTCCGAGATCAAAAACGACGATGCGACTGCCATGACTTCGCTGGAGCAACGCATCCACGCCGCCCTCGACGGCATCGCCCGTGAACAACTTGCCAGGGCTTCAAAGTAATTTAATAACTTCTTGTAAATCAAGATGTTATAGTTAATTTTTTTCTTACAGAAAGACTTCGTATGACCGCTTCCTCCATCAACCATTCCGGTCTGCAATACACCGGCGTGAGCAACATCGACGGGCCGCTGATGTTCATCCAGGGCGTCAGCGGCGTCGCCTACAACGAGCTGGTCGAGGTCACTGCCCCGAATGGCGACCTGCGCCTGGGGCAGGTGCTTGATGTGACCACGGATGCCGCGCTGGTGCAGATTTTCGGCGGCACGAACGCGCTTTCCAAGGCGCACACCAAGGCGCGCTTCCTCGGCCATTCTCTGGAGATTCCGTGCTCCGAAGAAATGCTCGGACGCGTTTTCGACGGGCTGGGACGCCCCAAGGACGGGCTGCCGCCGCCGCTTTCCCGCGAATATCGCAATGTGAACGGCGAGCCGGTCAACCCCTATTCCCGCGAGTATCCACGCGATTTCATCCAGACCGGCATTTCCTCGATCGACTTGATGAACACCTTGGTGCGTGGTCAGAAACTGCCCATCTTCTCCGGCAACGGCCTGCCGCACAACCGTCTTGCCGCACAGATCGCTCGGCAGGCGAAACTGCTTAACGAGGACGTGCAGTTCGCCATCGTCTTTGCCGCCATGGGCGTGAAATACGATGTGGCGCGGTTCTTCGTGGACTCCTTCGAGCAGTCCGGAGTACTGCGCAACGTGGCGATGTTTCTCTCGCTGGCGGACGATCCATCCGTGGAGCGCATGATGACTCCGCGCTCCGCGCTCACGCTGGCCGAATACCTCGCCTACGACTGCGGTATGCACGTGTTGGTGCTCATCACCGACATGACCAACTACTGCGAGGCGTTGCGCGAGATTGCGACTGCCCGCGGCGAAATCCCCAGCCGAAAAGGCTACCCCGGATACCTCTACAGCGACTTGGCGTCTCTCTACGAACGTGCGGGGCGTCTGCGCGGTGGTGGTGGCTCCATCACCCAGATGCCCATCCTCACCATGCCTTCCGACGACATCTCGCACCCCGTCCCCGACCTCACTGGGTACATCACCGAGGGGCAGATTGTGCTGGACCGCGAGATGTACCAACGCGGCATCTACCCCCCCGTCGCCGGTCTGCCTTCGCTCTCGCGCCTGATGAAGGACGGCATTGGCAAGGACCGCACCCGTCCGGACCACCCGCATGTGGCCTCGCAGCTCTTCGCGGCCTACTCGAAAGTCAAGGACATCCGCAGTCTGGCGGCTGTCATCGGCAACGAGGAGCTTTCGCCCATCGACAAACTCTACATGAAGTTCGGCGAAAAGTTCGAGTCCAGTGTGATTGCGCAGGGCGAATTCGAGGACCGCACCATCGAGCAGAGCCTCCAGCTGGGTTGGGACGCTCTGCGCATCCTTCCGCGCAACGAGCTCCTTCGCGTCTCCGAGGAGGAGCTCAACCAATACTACTCAGCCTTGCCAAGTGGAACCGTTTCCACTTGATGCCTTTCGCTCGCCGCTGAAGCGTTGGGCTCTTCAAATTCTACGTGGGGTACACCCCGAACCCCTGCCATTCCTCATTTCTCATTCATTCCCCGATGCCTCGTCT
>JAFXSU010000065.1 GCA_017525435.1 Victivallales bacterium | reverse complement strand
CTGAATCTGCGCACGGGAAGCCTGGCTGACGTCCACGACTTTGAACCAGTCGGTGCGTTTCAGGACTTTTTCGAGAATCTGTCGGGTTGCATCGTCGCCAGAAAATCCCACAATGCCCAAGGATGGGTTGCCGTGGTCATATTTGGTGACTTCATCGGAGAGGCGTTTTTGGGCGTTGACCAGGGGAGAGAAGATGAGAAATAGGCAGGTAATCGTAAAAATGATACGCATAGGCGAGTAGGGGGCTCTTAGGTGCTGGCGTGCTTCCGAGAAATCGGGTTTGGGCAAATGGGATTCAATACGGAAGGGCAGGGGGAGGCTGCCCCCCTTGCCCCGTTGGAGGATTTGATTTCTCCATGCCTGGCGGTTATACCTCCATGAGCTCCTTCTGCTTGGCATCGGAGATTTTGTCCACTTCAGCGACCATCTTGTCGGTGAGCTTCTGGATTTCCTCCGTGCGGGCCTTTTGCTCGTCTTCGGTGAGTTCGGAGTTCTTCTTGGCGGTCTTGATGGCTTCGTTGGCGTCCCGACGTGCGTTGCGAATTTCGACTCGTGCCTCCTCGGCCATCTTCTTAATCTGCTTGGTCATTTCGGTGCGTCGATCTTCGGAGAGTTCAGGGATGGGCAGGCGGATGACCTTTCCGTCATTGATGGGGTTGATGCCCAGATTGCTGGCCAGGATGGCCTTCTGGATATTATTGAGCTGGCTGACATCCCAAGGCTGGATCTTCAGGGAGCGGGGATCCGGCGCGGAGATAGCGGCCATGTCCTTGAGACGGGTTTGGGCACCATAGTATTCGACCATGATGCCATCGACGAGGGCAGGGGAGGCCTTGCCGGTGCGGACGGCGTCAAAGCGTTTTTTGAGGGCGTCGATGGTGTTGGTCATCGCGGATTCAGCATCAAAGAGAATTTCTTCAGCAGTTGGCATTTGTTGTATTTCCTTATTCGGTTGGGGTTAGAGATGGAAGATTCAATCATTGGCTCCCACGAGGGTCCCATGGGTGAAGTCGCCGGCAAGAATTTCGGTCATGACGCCGGGCTGTCCAGCTTTGAAGACCACCATCGGGAGGTGATTGTCGGAGCAGAGCGCGAAAGCACTTGCGTCCATGACTTTGAGATGTTCTGCCAAAGCCCGTTCATAGGAGATTTTGGGGTAGCGGATGGCTTCGGGGTGGGTGACGGGGTCGGCGGAGTAAACACCATCTACTTTCGTTGCCTTGAAGACTGCGTTGGCGTGGATTTCGAGAGCGCGGAGGGCGGCGGTGGTATCGGTGGTGAAGTAAGGGTGTCCGGTGCCGGCCGCGAAGAGCAGCACCGTCCCCTGATTGAGGAGGTCGTTGGCCAGTCGGTAGTCGAAGGGGTCAAGCACTCCGGTGATGGGCAGGGCGGACTGGACGGCGGCGGGGATGCCTGCCGCCTCCAGGGTATCGCGCATGGCCAGGGCATTCATGCAGGTGCCCAGCATTCCGATGTAGTCCGCGCTGCAACGGTCCATGCCCTGTCGGCTGCCAGCCAGTCCGCGGAAAAGGTTTCCCGCTCCGATGATGACCGCGACTTGCGCGCCAGCGGAGCGCGCCTCACGGATGATCTGGCTGGCGTTTTCGACGGCAGTCGGATCAATGCCACCGTGGGCACCGCCCATGGCTTCGCCGGAAATCTTCAACAAAATTCGCTGAAAGAAGGGGTTCATTTTGTGGGTAGTTTTAGAGGAGATATGAAATCCCGCCAATTATTTGGGCGGGAGGGTGACGCGGTTGATCTCTTCAGCGGAGGTGATTCCGGCGGCGACCTTGAGCCAGCCGTCTTCGCGGAAAGATCGCAGCCCGTCACGCAAGGCGGCGTGGCGCAGCTCGGAGACGGGTGCGTGTCCGCAGATGAGATCTTCGAGTTCCTCGCTTGCCTGGAGAAACTCATAAATGGCGATGCGGCCGTGATAGCCGGTGTGTCCGCATTGCGTGCAGCCGCCTGGATGTGCCTTGCGGATCGGCAAGTCGGTGGAGGGCAGTCCAGACCGCTGGAGGATGGCGGTCAATTCGGCCTGGTCATCGATTGTGAGGTCATCGATGGTGGTTTGCTCTGAGCATTCCGAACACAACCGCCTGACCAGACGTTGGGCGATAACGCAACTGAGGCTGGCGGCAATCAGGTCGGATTCAATGCCCATGTTGATGAGTCGGCTGACTGCGCCGACGGAGTCGTTGGTATGGAGGGTTGAGAAGACCAAATGGCCAGTCAAGGCGGATTGAATGGCGATTTCGGCAGTCTCGCGGTCGCGGATTTCGCCAATCAGGATGATATCTGGGTCGTGGCGCAGAATGGAGCGCAGAGCAACGGCGAAGGTCAGCCCGATTTCAGCATGAGTCTGAATCTGAGTAAGGCCGGGCATCTCGTATTCGACGGGGTCTTCGACGGTGATGATTTTGAGTTCGGGGCGCTGGTCGCGCAGATGTGCCAGGACGCTATAGAGGGTAGTGGTCTTGCCTGAGCCGGTGGGGCCGGTCACCAAGATGAGGCCGTTGGGCTGGGCCACGATCCGATGGAGTTGCTCCAGTTGATGCTGGCTGAGACCCAGTTCGGAGGTCTGCAAAAGGATGTTCGAGGTGTCCAGCAATCGCAGACAGAGCGTTTCTCCAAAGCGTGTGGGCAGGAGAGAGACGCGGAGATTGCATGGGACGCCATGGCGTAGCAGTCGGATACGCCCGTCATGCGGAAGGCGCTTTTCCGCAATGTCCACCTGTGCCATCACTTTGATGCGGGAAATGATGGCCTCGGTGAGGTCGGAAAGCCCCTGCGGTGTCGGAACCTCGCGGAGCATGCCGTCAATGCGGAAACGGATACGGAGGGTATCACGGAAGGGTTCAAGATGGACATCGGTGGCCTGGGCGGCGATGGCCTGGTCAAGAATTTCATTGACAACGCGGATGATGGAGGCCTCGCTGGTGTCGCCGGTGATTTCCACGGAAAGAGCGTCCGGAGCCTTTGCCTGGATGGAATTCCGCCGTTGCTGGCGCAACTGCTGGACATTGTCTGCCGCGATGCCGAAATTTTGGCGTTGCCATTGCTCAAACTGCGATGGACGGCAGAGGGCGACATGAAGACGGGTGCCCAGGAGCAGTTGGAGCTGGTCGAGAGTCGTCTGTGGCGGCACATGCGTAAAGGCCAAGAGCAAGGTGCCGTGATGGAGGGTGATGGGCACGCACTGGAAGCGGGTGGCCAGGCGTCCAGGGACTTTGGCCAATGCCGCCGGGGAAGGCTGCTGGTGGTTGAGGTCACACAGACTTAAATCATGGAATGCTGCCAGATGGGCATAAAGCTGTGCTTCCGGAATCAGCTGGAGCTCCAGAACCGTTTGCTCCGGCGAAAGGCCCGTGCGTTGCATACGGCTGCGGACGGCTTTCAACTGTTCGGGGAGCAAAACCGATTGATCTTGAAGATAATTCAGGAAGTCTAGCATATTGTCAGAACACTTATGTCCGGGCAAGACCCGGAGAAGTGAAATCGCCTTTTTGGAAAGGCCATTTTATTCGATTTCGATGCGAACCAAGGCTTGGAATCCGCTGAATAAATTCTATTTAACATATTATTAAAATATGTTAAATATTTATTCAGTAGGTGTTCCTTCCGATGGAATGGTCAAAGTGACGGAACCTTGCCATGGAATCCGGACCGTTTTGCCTTCGGCATTGGTCTTGAGGGTGACGGCCTCGTTGTCAATGGCGAGGATGAGGAAGTCCGGTGCGACTTCATCTCCGATGGTGAGGTTGGTGAGCGTTTCTCCTGTGAGGGAGTCGTTGAATTTCAGGTAGGCGATGGTCTTGCCGAGGAGACTGTGGTAGATGCCGGTATAGGTCACTTCACGAGTACGTGGAGGAGG
>JAFXSU010000064.1 GCA_017525435.1 Victivallales bacterium | reverse complement strand
GGGTTAGGGGGCGTGTTCTTTCGCGCCCTTCGCATTAAGGATGTTCAGCGCCTGTGCATCTTGCGCAGGAAAAAAGCACTTTCAATGGAAGGCGCTGCCAGTTACCAATTTTCACCGGTCGGGGTGGTGCATAGTTGCTACCGGACGAAATTCGGCATCCCCCGTCAAAGTGGGCTGATTGAAGAGGCAATTGGCACGATTGAGCTAATTCCGCCTTACAATCAACCAAATATTATTCGGGGATTGGAAGCATTTTCGCATATTTGGATTATATTCATATTTCATCAGAATTTGCGTGAGGGCTGGAAGGCGACAGTCCGTCCGCCGCGTCTTGGAGGCGATCGCCGTCTAGGCGTCTTTGCGACCCGTTCTCCATTCCGTCCAGTTCCCATCGGTCTTTCAGCAGTGCAGTTGGAAGGCGTTGAGTTTCACCCGCATGGCAAGGTGTTGCTCAAGGTCAGGGGGTTGGACTTGGTGGATGGCACTCCCGTTCTGGACATCAAGCCGTATCTCCCTTACGCCGATGCAATACCTGGAGCGACTGGTGGCTTTGCTCCCGATGCGCCGGAGAATGTCCTGAAGGTCACCGTTGCACCGGAAGCCGCCGCCGTGCTGGAACGCAGGGGGAATCGTTTCCGTGAATTGTGCCTGAATGTTGTGTCGGGCGACCCCCGACCTGCCTACCAGCGTATTCCCGGCCGGGAGTACCAGTGCTACCTTGAAGATTGCGAGATTGTCTGGCAGGCAGGTGAACAGCCGGATGAGGCGAAGATCATGCGGGTGAATGAACATGCCACTCCGCGACCAATGCCACCGAAAGTTTTTTGATTGTTTTTTGTTTTCCAATGTTTGTCCACCTCTAACATCATTAGGAGCAACACCATGACTGAAACGACACCCAAACCGACCGAGACTAAGGTTTCCAAAGCGAGCCTGATCAGGAACCTCATTTTCGCCGTTTTCATCATCCTGGCCATTTTCTTCTGCTTCATGCAATTTAATAAGAGCCAGAAGATTAAGGAGGTCAACAGTGCCATTGAATTGATCAGCCAGGCACGCGAGACCAATCCCATGGACTTCGGCAAAGCGCAAGAGGCGCTGGCAATCCTGGATGAGTTGCAGGAGGCGGATTTCAGCGATGAAAAAATCATCGCCGAATTTGTCAAGGCCAAAAGCCTGTGCTATTCCACTCTGGCGGACGCCCCGGATTTCGATGCCAAGACGAGCGAGCAGTACATGATGAAGGCGTATGCACTGGACGAGACGAATCCCGATGTCCCCGAAGCACTTCGTGCGCAGTTCCAGGGGCTGACTCCTGAGGAACGCATCCGCCGTGCCGGTATCAAGGAGGTTGCGAAAAAGGCTGCGGAAGAAGGTGCCAAGGCACTTGAAAGGATAGACAAGGGTCTGCCCCCTGAGGTGAAGGAGACCGCCGAGGAAGTCAAAGAGGCTGCGACCGAGGCAGTTGAGGAGATCAAGGAGGCTGCGACCGAGGCCGCCGAAGAGGTCAAAGAGGCTGTCGAGAAGGCTGCGGAGTAATTTTCCTTCGTTTCCGCCTTGATGGAACGTCTGGACTATTTCATCCGACGGCTTTTGCTCTTGGTCCCCACCTTTCTGGGGATTACGTTGCTCTGTTTCCTCATTACGCAGTTTGTGCCGGGTGGACCGGTGGAGCAACTGATGCTCCAACTGCGTGGCATGGGGGCTGGCGGCGAGGTTTCGCTGGCGGCGGGCACCGGTGGCTCGTCTGCCAGCGACCAGAGTGCGGAAGCCGAACGTCAGGCGTTCGTGAAGCACTTTGGATTTGATCAGCCGGTGCTGGTGCGCTACTGGCACTGGCTGTGGCATGACCGTTGCGGAATGCTCGCGCGTTCCTATAAATTCTCCAATAAGACTGCATGGGAGATGATTTCGCAGCGGTTCCCTGTGTCATTGGCTTTCGGGCTGACCAGTTTTGTCTTCACCTATTTGGTGTGTATTCCCCTCGGCGTAGGCAAGGCGCTCCGGCATGGGGAGCCCTTTGACCTGGTTTCCAGTGTGCTGGTGTTTGTGGGATACGCGATTCCTGTCTTTGCGCTGGGGATGCTTCTTAAGATGCTCTTTTGCGGCACAGTTGAAGGGCTGTGGGATATCTTTCCCGCCGCTGGTTTTCATGCCCCGAACTACGCCGAACTGAGCTTTTGGGGCAAGGCAAAGGATGTCGTGTTTCACATGTGCCTGCCCATCCTCTGCTATATGGCGGGGGCTTTTGCCATGCTTACTCTGCTGATGAAAAACTCATTGTTGGAGCAAATCAACAGCGACTACATCCGGACAGTCTATGCAAAAGGTGGCAGCACCGCTCGTGCACTGTGGGGTCATGCCCTGCGCAATGCATTGGTGCCAGTGGCCACCGGCTTTGGAGGCATCCTCACGGTGATGTTCGCAGGATCCGTGATTATCGAGCGCGTCTTTGAGATTCCAGGCATGGGCAATCTCAGCCTGGAGGCGATTGTCGGGCGTGACTATCCCGTGTTTATGGGCATTTTGGCTCTGACCTCCATCCTTGGATTGCTCGGCAACATCCTTTCCGATTTCTGCTACGTTCTCATCGATCCCCGCATCAATTTCAACTGAGGCAACTTTTTCCTGTTCCCTATTTTTCACCAAACCATAAAACAAGAAGGACACACGATGACCAAGAAACTCTCATTCCTGGCCCTCCTGGCCACTGCCGCAATGCTCTGCGCGGCTCCTGCACTCTCTGTGAAGAACGCCTTCCTGTCAGACGCGGGCTTTGCGTTTTCCATGAATATTGAGGCTCTCAACAACAGCTTCCTGGGCGAATACGTGGGGCATGATGCACTCAAGGAAGCCGCCAAGCTGGCAGAGTTCGAGTTCAATCCCAATGATCCCAGTCAAACGATGTTCAAGGCATTGCTGGAAAAGTCAACCATCACCGTGGTGACTGCCATTACGGTCTCGGAGGCGGACGAAATCGCCGACAAGCCGGAGGATGCTGCCAAGAAAACAGTGGCATGCATCCAGCTCCCGCAACCGCTTGGACCGATGGTGGACGCCGCCGTTGTCGCACTCACTAACTTCAAAAAGGAAGGTGTCACCGTTGTTCCGAATGTCATCAACGAATGCAAAGGCGTGCTGGCGACCGATGAGGATGGAAGCCGTTTGGCGATGAATTTCTCCGCCGACGGCAGACTGCTGTTCATGGGCTTGCCGGAGCTGCTCAAGAAGCAACTGACGAATGAAGCCGCCGCCGCCGCTCCCGCGAAGCTGGTCGCTGCGAATGTGAGCGGACTGCCAGGTGCCTTTGCCTCCCTGAGCATTCTGGTGACGGAGGATTTGAAGGGCGCTGTCGGCTCTGCCAGCCCTGAGGCTGGCGGCTTCGCCTCTATGCTGGAGAGCCTCAATCTCTCTGCCGCAGGTGCCGGAGAAAACATCGACGTCAAGGTGACGGGAGTTTTCACCAGCCCGGATACAGCCGGCGCCGTCAAGTCGATGGTGGACGAAAATCTGCCGCAGATCAAGGCGATGGGGCCCGCGCTGGCCAATGGCGAGGAACTGAAATGCCTTGATACCATCGTGGCGAGTCAGAACGGCAATGCCGTCAGCGTCTCCTTCAGCTTGACCCAGAAGGACATCTTTTCCATCATTCAGCTCGTCGGCAAGTTCATGAATGCGGATGATGGTGATGACGATGACGATGGCGTTGAAGTCGAAGATGTTGAAGTCGAAGATGTTGAAGTCGAGGAACTGTAAGTAATCTGGTTCCTTCTCTTAGCCGTTTCGTACATTTCCTAAGAAGCAATTGCCCCGCATGTCCATGGCTCGGGCTGCGGGGCATTTCTTGATTTTGCCCATTCGCCTCGGGGTGTTCGCAGAGGGCACTTCGCAAATCTCATTCCTCTCGCCCGCCGGAGCGGTCGTTTGCCAAACCATCCCTCATTCCCTTGGGCGGCCGTAGGAGCCATGCTCCGAAGGCCCCTCATTCCTCATTCCTCATCCCTCATTCCTCTCGCCCGCCGGAGCGGTCGTTTGCCAAACCATTCCTCATTCCCTTG
>JAFXSU010000063.1 GCA_017525435.1 Victivallales bacterium | reverse complement strand
TCAGCTGGTGACAGTGAAGCTCTTTTCCGCGCTGGAATTGATGAAAGTCCAGCGGCGCATCGCCGACATCCCCCAGGTCGGCACCGCCACCATCGCCGTGCGGAAACTATAACCTCGCGCACCTGACCACCTGCGGGTGCCACCTGGCCATCCTTCTTAGGGAATACTATTTCTGGGGGCGTTTGTCTTCCAGTTCGGTCCAGCGGGCGTAGAGGCGCTCGACCTCGGCCTTGGCGGCATCGAGCTGGGCGGTGAGTTCGGCGGTCTGGCGGCCGTATTTGGCGTGGAATTCCGGGTCGGTGAATTTTGCCTCCAGGTCGGCGACTTGCGCTTCGGCCGCAAGGATGGTCTCTTCCATGGACTCCAGTTCCCGTTGTTCCTTCCACGTCAGGCGCTTTTTCTCCGCGCCCACAGAGGGCGCAGGCTCAGGACGGTTTGCGGTGCCCACATTTTCACCCGCGGGCACGGAACTTGCGGGGGGCTCTTGGCGTTTCTCCAGATAATATTGATAGTCGCCGTGTTGGAAGGTAAGCTGGCCATTGCCCTCGAAGGCGAGGATGTCGGTGCAGACGCGGTTCAGAAAATAGCGGTCGTGGGAGACGACGGCGAGGCAGCCGGGGAAGTCCATCAGAGACTCCTCGAGGATGCGAAGGGTTGCCAGGTCGAGGTCGTTGGTCGGTTCGTCCAGCAGGAGGAAATTCCCGCCGTTCTTGAGGATCTTGGCAAGCAGGAGGCGATTTCGCTCGCCGCCGGAGAGTTGCCCGACGGGGGTGGTGATCTCTTCGTCCTGGAAGAGAAAGCGCTTAAGGTAGGTCCAGACGGCGACGCGTCGGTTGCCGAACATCACATAGTCGTTGCCTTCGCCGATTTCCTCGACGACGGTACGGTCGTCATGCAGGGCGACGCGGTGCTGATCGATGTAGTTCATCTCGGTTCGGTCGCCGATGCGGACTTCGCCGGAGTCGGGCTGGAGTTCACCGAGGAGGAGTTTTAGGAGGCTGGTCTTGCCCAGGCCGTTGCGGCCGAGAACGCCGAGTCGCATGCCTGGCGAGAAGTTGAGGCTCAGGTGGGAGAAGAGCTGGTGTCCGCCACGGGAGAGCGAGACATCGGTGAGACGCGCGATGATGTCGCCGAAGCGCGCGGGCGGAGGGAGCAGCAGCTCCACGTCGCGTTCCACAGGCGGCGGGGCAGCGTTCACGGCGTCGTTGAAGCGCTGGATGCGGCTCCAGGACTTGGTTCCACGCGCCTTGGGGCCGCGCCGGATCCAATCCAGCTCGCGTCGGATGAAGGCGAGTCGGCGGTTCTCCTGAAGGGCGGCGACCTCGTCGCGGATGGCTCGCTGTCGCAGGTACTCCGAGTAGTTTCCAGGGTAGGCGTAGAGCTTGGCGGCCTGGAGTTCGACGATGCGGGTGCAGACGCGGTCGAGAAAATAGCGGTCGTGGGTGATGAAGAGGCAGGTGGCGGGGGATTTTGCGAGATAGTCTTCCAGCCACTCGATCGTCTGGGTGTCGAGGTGGTTCGTCGGCTCGTCCAGAAGCAGGATTTCGGGCTGGTCGATGAGAGTCTTGGCGAGGGCGACGCGGCGTTTTTCTCCGCCGGAGAGAGTTCCGGCGAGGCGATCGAGCGGGGGGACGGCGAGGGCGGTGGCCAATTCGGTGAGGCGTGTCTCCAGCGTCCATCCGTCGCGTGCGGTGATGGTGCGTTCCAGTTCGTCGGCACGGTGCGCTTTGGCATCGTGTGGGAGGCTCTCGTATTGCCGAATGAGTTCTCGGGTTTCGCGTGCGCCGTCGAGGATGTTCTCGCGGATGGTGGCGTGGTCATCCAATTCGATTGATTGCGATAAGTATTTGCACCGCAAGTCTTTACGAATATCAATTGCGCCCGAGAAAAAATGCTCTTCTCCGGCGAGGATGCGCAGGAGCGTGGATTTCCCCGCACCGTTTCGTCCGATAAGGCCGACATGTTCACCGGCTCGGAGCAGGAGGTCCTGGTCGTCAATCAGGATTCGCGCTCCGATGGTGACATGGAGGGTGTTGGCGGAGAGTACGACTGGTGCGTCAGCTTCAGCCATGGATGTCACGGAATCTCATAGATGGTGAGCTGGCAGTCGATGGCGCCATTCTTGAGGGGGAACTTGGCGACTGGCGGAACATGGATGTTGCTCAAGCACTTGGGGGTTCCGGCGAGAATGGCGACACGGCAGTTGTGCATCCGCATCACGGCGGCACCGAGTTCCTGGTAGAGCTGGTTCGCGGCGTCTAGCCGCACGCCGTAGGGCGGGTTGGTGACCACGAGGCGGCGGACATCGTCGTTGCGCTGTTCTCGCAGGGGGACGGTTCGGAAGGCGAGCTTTCCGGCCAGTCCGGCGCTCTTGGCGTTGGCGGCGGCGAGTTCGAGGACAGATGCGTCCAGGTCGCAGCCGGTAATCTTCGGGAGCTGCCCGGTTGCGTTGCGGCGTGCCTCTCCGCGGAGCCGTCGCATGGTATCGGCGGCCTCGGAGTCGAAGTTCGCCCAGCGTTCGAAGCCGAAGCGCTGTCGGAAGATTCCGGGGGCGACATTGGCGGCCCAGAGGGCACCTTCGACGAGGAGGGTCCCGGAGCCGCACATGGGGTCGAGGAGCGGCGCCTTGCCGTCCCAGTCGGCGAGTCTCAGAATGGCGGCGGCGAGGGTCTCTTTGAGGGGTGCTTCACCGCCGGCGACGCGGTATCCGCGCTTGAAAAGCGGATCTCCTGAGAGGTCGAGATAGAAGGTCGCCTTGCCGCGGCCCCAATAGACAAAGGCGCGGACGTCGGGATCTTCGCGGGAGACGCCGCTGCGTGCGCCGTTGAAACGGTCGCGCTGCTGGTCCACGATGGCGTCCTTGAGGCGGAGGGCGACAAAATCTGGGTTTTCTCCGGTGCTGGGGTGCGCGTAAGCCGCGCACGCGAAGGTCTGCTCGGGGGTGAGGTAGAGTTCCCAGGGGAGGGTTTTGGCGCGAAGATAGATCTGGTCAAGGTTCTCGGCGGGGAAGCGTCCAAGCACGAGCATCACGCGCTGGCCGATGCGGGTGTGGAGACACGCCTTCCAGCCGTCCTGCAATTCGCCCATGAAAGGGATTCCGCCGGAGTTGAGGCGAGCGGAGCGGAAACCCAGGTCGCGCAGTTCGTCCACGAGGACGCGTTCGGTGCCGGGCGCGGCGGTAACGTAGAATTCCATCTTTTTAAATTAGCAATTAGCAATTAGCAATTAGGAATTGGATGCAGGTGGTTTGGGGGCGGGCCGCAGTTTTTGGACAAGGGCGAGTTCCTTCTGGAAGAGGTGTCCGCGTTGCATGAGTTCGCGGATTTTGGTCTCCAGTTCGGTCCAGTTGTCTTCCGTGGGTTCGCCGTTCTGCCACGATTCGTCGGCAGGGGTGCGGAATTTCCAGCGGATTTGGTCCGCAAAGAATTCGACGCGGACGGAGCGTTTGCCGCCGGGCCAGGTTTTGTCGATCCAACCGATGGGTCTGCGCATCTTTAAGATGGTAAAAAGTACAGGGTAAAAGGTACAGAGTAGTAGCTGGACTAGATCGGCTAGAGGCACTAGGTCGGCCAGCCCGGCTAGATTGGCTAGAGGTACTAGCCCGGCTGGAAGCTTTTACGCCATGGGTTCAAAGTCGGCCTTTGAGACTCCGCAATCGGGGCAGCACCAATCGTCGGGGATTTGCGAGAATGGGGTTCCAGGGGCGATGTTGTGTTCTGGGTCGCCGAGGGCGGGGTCATAGACATAGCCGCAGACGGTGCAGACGTATTTTTGATCGTCGCTCATGATGGTCTCCTATTGGTTAAACGGTGGAATGACGGGACAACTTCGTTATTGGTGCGACAATTTGGCGCAGTCAATGTGTACACTATAACTGAAGTTTTTTTCTTTGTCGCGTTTGCAGTGCGAAGTCAAGGCACTAAATTAAATACGGCACGAAAATTGCTATTGCATCAAGCACTGTTTTCCAAGGGGAACCTTGAGAGCCTGCATTCTCTCCAAATTACATCCACAAAATTCATTTTACAGTAAAAGCTATGTCAGAACACGAAAACAATTCATTGAAGGGGTTCACTCCACGTGCGCAACAGGCGGTGGAGTTGGCCAAGAAGCTGGCCCGCGACCACAGTCAGGATTTTGTCGGCACGGAGCATCTGCTGCTGGCGTTGCTGCGTCAGAACCAATGTATCGCCGTAGCGGCGCTGGCAGGTCTGGGGATCAACTTGGAGGAATTGGCCTCCGAGCTGGCGGATTCGATGCATGCGGCTCCAGGTTTCGATGCGTCATCGGAGCGTGAGTTGCCCTTTACGGCCCGTGCCCGTCGGGTGTTGGTTCTGGCGCATGAGGAGGCGGAGGTCGCCGGCTTCCCGTATGTCGGTGCCGAGCATCTGGTGCTGGCGATTCTGCGGGATGGCGGCGGTCATGCCGCCGAGGCTTTGCAACGTCGCGAGGTCACATACGAGCAGGTTCAGCAATGGATCCTCAAGAGCCTCGACCCACATTATATCCCTGAGAATGCGGAGGAAGAGCCGGAAGAAGAGTCGTCGCCCGAGCCGGAACAGAGCAAAGACCCGCGCCAGCCCGTGGGGGCGAATGGCGTGCCGGCGGGTGGTGCCGCCCGGCCTTCGGCGCTGCGTGCCTTTGGTCGTGATTTGACGGAGTTGGCGAAGGAGCAGAAACTCGATCCCGTGATCGGGCGCAGCAAGGAGATTGAACGCGTCATCCAGATCTTGTGCCGCCGAACCAAGAACAACCCCGTGCTGATTGGCGAGGCGGGCGTGGGCAAGACGGCGATTGTGGAGGGCCTTGCACAGGCGATTGCCAATCAGGAGGTTCCGGAGCTGCTGGCGAATCGTCAGGTGATTGCTTTGGACTTGACGCTGATGGTGGCCGGAACCAAGTTCCGCGGGCAGTTTGAGGAGCGCATCAAGGCGGTTCTCGAAGAGGTCCGCAATGCCGGCAATGTGATTCTGTTCTTGGACGAGTTGCACACCATCGTTGGCGCGGGCGGTTCAGAAGGCGCGATGGACGCCTCGAACATCATGAAGCCTTCGCTCTCGCGCGGAGAAATCCAGTGCATTGGCGCGACCACCATGAACGAATACCGCAAGAGCATCGAGAAGGACGCGGCGCTGGAGCGTCGGTTCCAGTCGGTGCTGGTGAACCCGCCGACGGCCGAGGAGACCGAGCAGATTCTCCAGGGGCTCAAAGGGCGCTACGAAAAGCACCACCATGTGATCTACACGCCGGAGGCCATCTCGATGACCGTGATGCTCGCCGACCGTTATATCCCCGCGCGCTTCTTCCCGGACAAGGCGATCGACGTGATTGACGAGGCGGGCGCGCGCTCGCACCTCAAGCTTGTGCACCGCGCCCCCGATGTCAGCGACCTTGACCATGAGATCGCCGAGATTGAAAAGGAGAAGCTGGATGCCGCGATGCATCAGGACTTCGAGGCCGCCGCGAATTTCCGGGACCGCGAGAAGACCCTGCGTGCCGAACGCGAGGAACGGCTGGCGGCTTGGAAGTCGGAGACCGAGGGCAGCAGTGTCAGCCTGACGGCGGACGACATCCGGACGGTGGTTGCCTCGATGACGGGGATTCCGTTGACCCGCATGGAGGAGAAAGAGGCGGCGCGGCTTCTGCATATCGAGAAGAGCCTCAACGAGGTGCTGATTGGACAATCGGATGCGATTGCGTTGGTCGCCAGGGCGTTGCGGCGTTCTCGCGCAGACCTGAAGGATCCGCGTCGGCCCATCGGCAGTTTCCTGTTCCTGGGGCCGACTGGCGTCGGCAAGACTTATCTCGCCAAGTCCTTGGCGGAGTTCATGTTCGGTGATGCCGATGCGTTGATCCGCATTGACATGTCCGAATACATGGACAAGTTCAATGTCTCTCGACTGGTCGGTGCGCCTCCTGGCTATGTCGGCTACGAGGAGGGCGGTCAGCTCACCGAGAAGGTTCGGCGCCGTCCCTATAGCGTGGTGCTTTTCGACGAACTGGAGAAGGCGCATCCCGATGTGATGAACATCCTCCTGCAGGTGCTGGAGGAAGGTCAGCTCACCGACAGCCTGGGGCGCGTGGTCTCGTTCCGCAATACCATCATCGTGATGACCTCGAATGTCGGTGCCGCCAACTATGCCAAGCCCGCCTCGATGGGCTTCGGCGGGGGGCAGGACAGCGAGGCGGACAATGCCCGGCTGCGTGACCGCATTCTGGAGAGCGCCAAGAAACAATTCCGTCCTGAGTTCCTGAATCGTCTGGATGACCTGGTGGTTTTCCGCAATCTCACGCGCGAGGACATCCGCCAGGTGGTGGCGTTGGAACTGGAGGTCATCCGCAAGCGGCTGGCTGCCAAGCACCACGAACTCTGCTTCGACGAAGGCGCTCTGAACTTTGTTCTGGATCGTGCCTACAATCCCGAATTCGGCGCCCGCGAGGTGCGGCGTGTGGTCATGCGCCAAGTCGAAGATGTGCTTGCCGAGGAACTGCTTAGTCGTGAAGACATCGAGACGCCGGCGCGAATTGTTGCCCATGTTGCACCGGACAAGGAGCGCCTTGCGTTTGAAATCACCGCCATCCCGCAATCGTCCGAAGTGGCTGAACAGGCCTTCGTTCCGGCGGGCGAGCACTGAATCCCGCGAGTCTGAAATCCGAGTCCTGACGGTCGGTGCGTCAGACGTCGGGCGTCAGACGTCAGGGTTGGCGGGACGTCAGACGACGGTCTCATCCCTCATTCCTCATTCCCTTGATGTTCCAACTGATCATTCGCAAATCTAATGAACGCACCCTCGAGGAGTTCTTCTCCCGCGGGCAGGTGCTGGAAGTGAATGCCCTGCCATACCGTCTGGCGGGGCGAAGCATTGCGGGGGTGGATGCGGTGGCATCGCAGTTGGGGAGTGCCATGCTGGAGTTCTCCCAAGGCGAGAAGGGAGATATCGAGGTGACAATTGCTCAGCCGGGCATGCCATCCACCACACGTCGGACGCTTTACCACGGCGATTGCCTGGAAGTCGTCGGAGCGGTGGTCTATTTTTTCCTGCAACGGGAACGCCCGAAGGTCTCCTGGCGGTCGTCCGCGCTGGGAACGCTGGCCATGGTTGGCGTCGTATTGGCTTTGGTGTCCGAAATCGCGGCATTCTGTGCGGTTCCGTTTTTGATGAGTCGAAGCAACCGCTGGCGTCGTCAAGGCGAACTCCAGGCCATCAACTACCAGACCGATGCCCTGCGAAAGCGTCTCCGCAAGATGGAGTCGTCCGATCCCGTGAAGGCGGTGTATCTCGATGCCTTGCGGGCGGAACTGGATGAACGGGCACGTTTTCTGAGACGCCATGGCGAGGCGATGTCTGACTCCGCACGCCAGGCGATGCTGGAGAACCTCCGACGATTGGAGACGCTGACAGGACGATTGGTGGACTCCCCGCAATTTCTGCTCCCACCAGCGGAACTCCAAGTGGATGGACCAGTTCAACGAATCATCGAAGCACAATAGTTGACAATAGCAGACAATTTTTGACAAACATGAACAATTTTGCTGATTGCATCCATCGTTTTTCAGACATGTCGGTGGCGGTATTGGGTGACCTGATGCTGGACCGCTATGTTTTTGGGTATGCCACGCGAATTTCTCAAGAAGCGCCTGTGCCAGTGGTTCAGGTGCAACGGCAGAACAATGTCCCCGGCGGTGCGGCGAATGTCGCTCGGAATGTTCTTTCCCTGGGGGGCCATGCGGAGGTGTTTGGAACCACCGGCAGGGACGCTGATGGCAAGATTTTGAAGAAACTTCTTCAGGATGCGGGCGGTGGAGTCACTGGAATGGTGTGTGCCATGGAGGCCGTCACCACCGTCAAGATGCGCATTTTGGCCAG
>JAFXSU010000062.1 GCA_017525435.1 Victivallales bacterium | reverse complement strand
GAAGTGGCTGACTACTTTGGGAAAGGATCAGCCGCCTGGTGAAGCAGGGATGATTTCCTGCGGGCGTGATGCGTCGTGGCGCTGGACGAGGATGAGTTCGCCTATCCAGAGGTCGCCTTCGGCATCGAGTTTTACGGCAAGCCCTGTTAGGTGCCCATTGGAGTACCGATGCGAAAAAAAGAAGCCCACGCGCAGTGTAGAAACACTCCGTGTGGGCTTTGGCAGTTGATTGTTTTATCCGCTCTAGAAGTTGAAGAGCTCCGGTGCCGTGCCGATGGCGGCCGTACCGCCGTTTTTATAACGCGGGTTCCAGAGCTTATAGCGGGCATACTCGTTGCCATTCCGGTTTGTGACTGCCCGCGGGCCGAGGCTTTCCACATGGCCGTCAATGATAGCGGCATTGAGCTTGCCGGCATGGAGCGTGTAAGTCGGATAATATCCCCAGTAGTTGGCGCTGCCGGGGATTTCGGGATAGACTTGGTAGGGCTCAATCAGATAGCCGCCATCCGCAATCTGGCTGGTGTCACCGCCGACAGCCTGCGTGGAGGCCGAGTCCGCAATCCAGATTGCCGTGCCTGTGGTGCCGAAAGAATCCAGGTGTGAGAGCTTCACGGGACCACGACCGTCGCTGACCGTGCTGCCATCCGGGGCGGTGGCACTGAGACCATACGAGACATAGCCGAAAGTGGCGAAGTTGTGGCCGTAGGACTGGAGGTTACGGTTGGTGGTGTTGACCCATTCGAGGTCCTTGTGACCGCCGGTCATACCGCGCTGGTTCATGTATGAACCCCAGTTCTGCTTTCGGTTGCTGGGGCAGTCCAGTACCTTTCCACCCACGTTGTAGTCGGCATAGAGGAAGCCCATGAAGGTGGTGGAACCACTATAGGTCCAGTAGGTCGGCCAGGTCGCGTAGGAGTTCATGTATGCGGTCATGGAGTAGTCGTCGTACTCATCCGCATAGATTTTGTTCATCAACACCATCTGCTTGAGGTTGTTCACGCAGGAGATGGCGCGGGCCTTTTCGCGGGCCTTGGAGAGGGCCGGCAGGAGCATCGACGCCAAGATGGCGATGATGGCGATGACGACCAACAATTCAATTAAAGTGAAGGTCTTTTTCATTTTTTCAGGGAGAGATTTGTGGTGATAAAAAAACAGACACTTTAAATTATAGGTACAAATGTTGAAATTTTCCAGCGATTTAAGCAAAAAAAACGTTTTTTATAAGGTATTTTTGCTTTCATTTGTCCGTAGAAGGCTGAAATCCGCTGATGAGGAAGACCTCTTGAGTGATGCGGACGACCTCGGCGGCCTGGTCAAAGCGAATGGGGCAGGGGACGCCGTTTACGATTTCATCGTAGTAGGTGGACCAGATGCTTGGGAGGTCCTTGGGGCACTCGTAGGAAGCGTCCACGAAGGCGAGCTTTTCGTCGAAGTTCCCGTAGGCAAGCGGGGGATTTTCGGGATGTGGCTGAAGTTTTTTGGTTGCGCAGTCGGGTTCCAGGTAGCGCACGCGGATCTTGCCGTCGTTGCAGTTTTCAGAAACGAGAGTTCCGCGGTTGCCAATGATTTCTACCTCGCGTCCAGGGAGGGCGTTGCAGCCTGAGACTTCGATGTCTGCGAGTCGGCCGTTTTCGGCGGTGAGGAGAATCTTGAAGAGGTCGTCGCCTGCGCCGATACTGACCACTCGCCGGACATCTGCCCAGACGTTTTTGACCGGCGAGTCGAGCAGTTGGAGTGCCTGGTCGATGAGGTGCGGTCCCCAGTTGGTGAGCAGCCCGCCATAGAACTCGGGCATGGTCATCCAGTCGTTGCGGCGGCAGAAACCGACACTGCGGTGGAGCTTGATGTACTGCACTTGACCAATCAGCCCAGTTTGGAGGAGCTGTCGAATTTTATGGAAAGCGGGTTCGAAGCGCCGATTGTGGCGGAAGAAAAGTTGATGCGGATGGCCTTCGGCGGCTTGGCGAAGGAGTTCCATTTCGGGGACGCTGGTTGCCACGGGTTTCTCGACTACCGCGATTTTGTTTGCCTCAAGGATCTTAATTGCCATTGGCACATGGTCGGGATGACGGGTGGCGATGGTCACCATCTCCACTTCGGAGTCTTGAAGCATTTCCTCCAGGCTGTTGTAGGTTCGGGCATTTCGCGCGGGTTCCGGAAGGTCGAGAAGGCGTTCTGGCGTGGTGTCTGCCACGGCGACGATTTGGTATTGCGTGGGGAGCGCCCCCAGTTCGGGGATGTGTCCGAGGCGACCGATGCGGCCCAGGCCGCAGATTCCGACTTTGATGATTCGTTGTGACATTTGAGGATTCAGAATGTTGACTATTGATGAAGCGCGCTGGTATCCAGGTTTGCCAGCGGATTGGCAGTATGGATGGGCTCGACGGAGACGGGAGACGGGGTGACGCGCTCCGGAACGATGGCTGTTGGCGTGGCCCAGCGGATGGCGTTGCCCAGAATTGTCAAGACATTGGAGTCGTGGTAGATGGGGTAGGTCTCGTGCCCTGGCGAAAAGTAGAAGATGCGGCCTGCACCACGTTGGAAGGCCATGCCGCTGCGGAAGACATTGCCGCCCTCATACCACGACATGGTAATGACCTGTCCGTCGCCCGGAAGGTCGAAAGGTTCGCCGTACATCTCGGAGTGTGGAAGCACGAAGCTCTCCGGCACATCCTGCACAATTGGATGACCTGTGGCGCATACCCAGACGCGCTCCTTTTCGCCGACCTCGCGCCAATGTAGGCGGCACGGCGTGCCCATCAGGCGGCGGAAAGGCTTTGATAAGTGCCCAGAATGCAGAACGATGAGGCCCATTCCGCGGAAGACGCGCAGCGCGATGCGCTCTGCCAGTGCGTCCTCCACCTGGTCATGGGCGCAATGTCCCCACCACAATAGCACATCTGTATCGTCCAGCCTTTCCGGCGGAAGTCCCTGTGCTTCGTCTTGGAGGGTGGCAGTGGTGATTTGCAGGTCCTGGGCAGCCAGGGCGTGGGCGAGGTGGCGGTGGATGCCGTCGGGATAGATGGTCCGGATGTAGTCGCCCAATGCATTGTTTTCGCGCTCGTGGACAAATTCGTTCCAGATGACGATTTTGATTTTTTTATCCATTTGTGATTTGATTTTTTTATCCATGGCTTCCCGTGTCATACGGCAAATTGGAAATATGCTATAATATATTTGTCGACAAAACTCTTGTAAGGCTTCCTTCTTTGTCGTATTCGCACCAGTTTTTACACAAAATGAACTTTTTTGATGGGCAGGATTTCGTTGCCGGCGGACTGGCTCCTGAATCGCGCGGGATGTTCCGGGCCACCGCCATCTACTACGGCGTGCAATACAACCACTCCGGGCGCTTTTCGCTCCAGGTGGACCACGGTCCTGTGTTTACTGCCGAGGGACCATACGCATTTTTCACCACTCCAGGACATTATTATGAATATGGATGTCGGGAAGACGAGACGCGCTCCCACAACCACATCTGCTGCCTCGGGCCACGCTTCCAGCGCTATATCGAGAGCGGGCTGTTTCAGTCGGAGCGTGCCGTACCGTTGATTCCGGTTCGTTCTCCGGAACGTTTTCTGGCGACCCTGAAGGAACTGGTCACCTTGAGCCGCCGGGTAGTTCCCGCCACGCCGCGGATGGTGCTGCTCTATGAAGATCTGCTGTTGCAACTTTATGAGTCGGAGCAGCAGGGCAGACGACCGCCAGTCTGGCAGGCGGATTTTCTGAACCAGTTGATTGGCAATATCGCCGCGGCGCCGGAGCGGTCGTGGGACTTTGAGGCAGAGGCCGCGCAGTGCCATGTGACGCAGACCCACTTCCGTCGGCTTTTCAAGGCAGTGGCCGGGTTGCCACCCCAGCAGTTTTTGATACTCCAGCGCCTTCAGTCTGCCGCGCAGTTATTGCTGGAGACGCCCGTCCGCCCCGTCAAGACAATTGCCGAGGCCTGTGGCATTCCGAATCAGTTTTACTTTACTCGGTTGTTTCGCAAGCAATTCCATGTATCTCCACTGGAGTTTCGGCGTTCCATGACTGATGGACAGAGAATCTAACGCGGCGTCCTACGGCCAGAGATATTGGCGTGCCAAAAGCATTGCGTGGAGCTGGTGCTGGACGTTGTCAATGCGGATATATCCTGAAGTCGCGCTTTCGGTAACACCGCCGTAGGCGGCTGCTGGGGTCTTGTCCTTCCATTTCATCAGGAATGGGTTATATGACTCAAAAGGTCCGCCGACCTGCCAGGTCATCAACTTGGTTAGGGTTTTCTCAATGGCATCATAAAGATATTGTGCCTCGACAGCGCGTCCATTCTGGTGTGCGATATGCCAAGCGGCAACAAGTCCCTCGATGGCGTAGGAGGTATTTCCGTTGCGAGTGTCCATGCGGTTGTTGAAGATCTGCCACCAGGAGAGAGCCAGTGCGGCATTTTCGATGATGTTGGGAATGGATTCAGGGAAGAGGTCATGGTAGAGTGCGCAGGACATCAGCCCCCATTGGAAGAAGCCTTTGGTCTCCGCCATTCCCTCGTCCGAACGCAGACATTCCACGGCATAGAGGCGGAGTAGCAAAGGCATCGCATAGTGGATTCGCTCCACCAGTCCTTCGGGAGCGTTCAGTTCGGGGCGGTCGCGGTAGAACCGTGCGGCAAAGAGGTATGCCAGCATCGCCTCGCCGTTGTAGTAGGGCGAGGTCTCAGGTTCCTCTCCAGGGGGGAGTGGCGGTTCGGCGGGATCGTTGATGTACTCCTTTATCCAGCAGCCATTGGGCATCTCCTGGTGCTGAAGGAAGCGTAGGTTTTCGTAGAGTGCGTCCAGATACGGCTGACGTTGTTCAGGTGTCATATACTTTTCCTGCCCGGTGAGGAAGTCGATCACGCCCAGACAGAAAAGTGCGACCATTCCGGTTTTGACACGGCGGTTGCCCTTGTAGGTGATGACTTTGATGTCGCTGTTGGGCAGCGGGCGGGTGTAGTGGATGAAAAAGTCCAGTGCAAGGAGGCATGCCTGGCGGGTGGGTTCGTTGAAGCGGTCGCGGTTGAGGTTGCAAATACTCCAGAGGGTTCCTGCCTGCCGCACCGCATTGTCGCTACTTTCCGAGAAGTCAGGATCGGTCAGGTCCATTGAGTAGCGGAAGTTCCCGCGGGAAGACTGCTGGGAGAGGATGTAGTAGCGTGCCGCCTCAATGGCCTGGTCGAGTGCCTCGCCAGTGATTTTCGGCAAATTGCTGTTGCGTTTCTGCCAGGCATCCAGACGCGCATGCCCTGCCAGTTCGGTCTGCCAGGCGGTGTCGATGTCGGTGGCGGTGACATTCTGGGCGTGGGCTAGGTTCATTAGCCCGGCAAGCAAGATTAATGAAATCAAGAAGTAACGCATGATAAACGAGAGATTGAGTTTTTGAGTCGGGTTGAAAGTTTTGGCTTGGTCAGCCGTCAATCTGAGGCATGGCAATGGCGACTAGCCGATGAATTGCGGCAACCGCCTCTTCGACGCTGGTTGGCGACATGGTCTGGGCAAAATGATTTTGGAGAGCCGCCTGTGCGATAATCTGGAAGTCTGGTCCGAAGTCCGGTGCGGAAGTCTGGAGGGCTTTGGCTTGCTCGGCGGCATCGCATGCGGGGAGGCGCTTATGATGGCAGTAGATTAGCAGCAAGTCTGCCAATGCGAGACTGCCTTCTATGCGGCGTGCGGTTGCGCTGGAGGGTAACGCCCGAAGGCGCCGAAGCGCGAGGCGAATGGTCATTTTGCGCCACCAACGTCGCAGGAGGCGGGCAGTGGAATGGCGCGTTAGCCAGCCGAACAAGGCGACGATGAAGACGAAGGCGAGTGATTTCTTGTGGTCGAACAACCATTGTTGGAAATCCGAAAAGATTTCGCTGGCGTTTTGCAGAAGGCCAAGAAAACGGTTGTTGGACGAATTGTCGGAAGACGTATCGGCAGTTGTGTCCGCCGTGCCGGACACGGCCTCTTCTGCGGTATTTTTATTATATTTATATTTTTTATTTCCAAATAGATATCTCATTATTCCAGGAAGCCCGTCGGCCATCGCCCTGCCAATTTGACCCCAGCCGACGGGATTGGTGCGCGAGAAGACAATGGTTCCTGGCTGTGGCTTGTAGGCCGTTTCAGGGATGGCGGGAGTCCAGGTCTTGTCGAAGGCGTTTCGCGTTGAAGCGAGGATGGCGGGGGTGTTTTGGAGGTTGAGTGCGGCAGGCGGAGTTCCGTCGAAGGTCAGCCAGCCATAACGTTCGACGAAGATCTGAGTCCAGGCATGAGCGTGGTACTCGTAGATTTCGTAGTAGTTCGATAGGATGTTGTAATTTCCAGGAGCGTAGCCTGTTACCAGTCTGCTTCGCAGTCCGGCGGCGCGAGCAAGAAAGACTAGCGCTTGGGCAAAATGTTGGCAGAAGCCCTGTTTGCTTTCGAAGAGGAAGTAGTCCAACGGCGGGGTGCCGGCGGGGACAGGTGGCAGTTCCATGGAATACTTGAAATTCTCGCGGAGGTAGTTGCGCAGGATGGTCGCCTTTTCCAGTTCGCTGTCGGCGTCTTTGGTGAGTTCCTGGGCGAGGGCGACCATGCGGTCGGTGACGGCCTGTGGCGGCATCTGAAGGTAAAGTTGTTCCAGCTCCTTGTCCTGAGGCCAGCTGGTGCCATGCCAGCGCATCGGCTCGCCGGTAAAATGCATATAGCGGAAGAAATATCCACGCTGGTTCGGCGGTGGAAGCCGGTTGGACGAGCCAGAGTCCGGCTGCGGCGGCAGGGTAGTGGGGTCTTGGACATCTTCTGGCTGAAGTGCCACTTGGGAGAATACGGTATAGTGCCATGGCAGTTTGGGCATGTGCCCATCGACGGTATGGCTAAGTTGATATTGGAGATGTCCCTCCATGCGGATGAGCGCCTCCTCCTTGGATGAGGCGGGAGCACCATTGGCGACGGTGGAGTAGCGGAGCCATCGAGGCGCAAAATGGAAGGGGAGATAGTCGCTGCTGGGCTTGTAGAGCGTAATCTTCTGGACGACGGTTGCGAAGCGGTCGGGCAGGGTGTAGTCGAATGGATTCGATCCGCTGTCGAGGAACCGCGAGCGGCTCCAAGTGGTTCCGTCGAAGAGGTCATAGACTTGGAGCATCCAGTAGAGTTTAGCGCTGGTGTAGGCTCGGAAGACCAGATCGGTGCCGATGGCGAAGCCACCGCCGGTTCCCTGGGAACTTTCGCTTGGGGCATCCGGGAGGTTGGTCAGCGAGGCGGCGTTGGGATCCAGCATCGGATTGCCCTCGTTCATGGCTTCGTCGATCAGCTCTCCGGCGTCAGTGTTTTCATATTGACTCGAATCAGTCATCCAGTCCCCGAAATCCACAGGGAAATTCTGCGACTGCATGGCGCGAAAGGAGACGGGGATGACACCCATCGTGTTCCATTGCGGCATGCGAGTGATGCGGTGGGTGATCAATATGGTGAGTCCGGCGACCAGGGCGAGGTGGAGAAACCAATAGAACGACGGTTGTTTGGGGGCGTTGAGCGGGGTGGCGGCAGGGCGTGGCTGACGAGCCTGGGAGAGCACCAATGTCCTTGTGGCATATAGCAAAAAGACAGCCATTGCCGCAGTAAAGGCGAAAAAGATCGCAAAGTATGGGCGCGTGGAGTTCATGGACCCATAGCACATCAGCCCCATGCATGCTCCCCAGAGCAACAGGTGGTCAGGGAGTGTGCGAGCCAAAAAGAGCGAACAGAGCAGCAGGCAGCAGGACTCGCTGACGCAGAGGTCCATTGGCGCATTCTCCCAGCGTTGCAGCAACCACAGAAAACTGATGCCCACCAGCAGAAATTGGAGGGTGACTCGCATCCAGCGGGGAAATTGCTCGTAGGACAGGCGCGAGAGG
>JAFXSU010000061.1 GCA_017525435.1 Victivallales bacterium | reverse complement strand
TGTCCAGAATTGTCCAGTTCTGTCATGGCATTTCGCAATGGTGTCTGGATTGCCTCTGCCTCAGCGATTCCGGCGAGTTTCCCTCCGACATTCTGTGTGCGCCTTGCCAGCAGGCGTTCGGGGTCCGCGTAAGAACTGGCGAGTCGGTTGGCGCGTCGGATGTCATCGAGAATTGCACGTTGTTCCTGGAGGATTTTTCGGAGTTCCTCGCGGGCCGCTTCAAGTTGTGTGATTTCCTGCTGACGGTCTGCAACGGTGGTCTTTGGTTGTGCTGAAAGTTGCTCCTCGTTCTCCTCGTCAGTCTCTTGACCTGGCTGGGGGTTGCTTTCGCCTTCCCCCTTGCCCTGCATTTTCATCATATTTTCGAGCAGGAGGTTATTCAACTTTGTCAGGGTCACGAGTGCGGTCTGTTGCGGTGAAAGCGAATCTTTCAGTGCATTTGCCGTGACATCGGTGGCGGCTTGCACGAGCCGTTCAGCCGCATCATTGAAGAATTGCTGGATTTCGGGAGGCAAATTCGGCATGCCGAATTGTTGAGCGAGGTCAATGCTCCGTGCCCGAACCGCAAGTTCCAAGGCACGCAAGTCACGTTCCAGTTCTGTGCGCACTCGTTCGATCATAAGTGGCTCAAACGCTGAGTCAGACAAGTCAAAAGTATTGCGCAGAAGTCGTTTGGATTCAACAATCAGGTCTGAGACATTGACCTCACGCGCTTCCTCGCCATCCATGCCTTCCAAATTGCTCTCGAAGGCAGACTCATCTGGCGCGATGGTGATAAAAAAGAGTTCCGAGCGTGCGCGTTGCACTTCGGGGGCACGATTATCGGTGGCCTCCAGCCAGCCGGTGAGGAGTTGCCCCGGTGCGAGCTGTTGGTCAGTCAGCGTTAGGTGCGAAACGATATCCAGCTGGCGCGGATTGACTTCATCGGTTTCTGGAGACCACAACAATTGTTTGGCTTCCGGCTGGTTGTCCAAATAGAAATGCGCTTCAACGGCGGTGATTCCGAAATCGTCGATGACATTTGCGAGGATTGCGGGCGTCTCGCCTGGCTTGCAGGTGGCGTCGGCGGTTGGTTCAATTAGTTCAATGGCGGGAACCAGGTCCGGACGCACGGTGACGGTGAAGGCTGGTCCTTTGGCAGTGTGCCCGTCGGCGTCGCGGTATTCGGCCTGGAGATGCATCTCTTTGGAATGCAAATTATTTAGGGTGCATGGAATCGGAATGCCGATGGAATCGGAGGATTCCAGCAATTGGCATGTCTGGCCTTCGGGCATTTCGCACTCAACGTGGAGGGCTTCGCCGTCAATGAGTTCGAGGTCGCCGAAGTCGTCGCGGTGTTGGGGGGCGCGTCCCGTGTAGGCAGGCGGTGTGGTGTCGATGGAAATGCGTTCGGGGCAAGGCGGATCATAGACAGCGACGCGGTGCCAGCCGGAGGCCACGAAATCCGTCCGTGCTTTCAGCGCAAAAGGTTCAGTTATATCATATATTACAAGATGAAAGCGGTTCTCGTCGAGTGGTTGCATCGGCGTAGTGGTCAGGACACCATTTTCCCGCACTTCCAGCGCTGGCGTGCCGCCATAGCGGTTTACTTGCACCACGACCTCCATATCCTGATGGCGCTCAACTTCCGAGCGCATCTGGATGATTGCCAGCCCTGGAGTTCGGCAAACAAAACCCTTCCATGCACGCATTAGAATGGGGGGCCTCAACATGTAGCAGATGACAACTAGCGCCATTGCCACAAGTGCCAGTTGCAACCACTGCGGTTGGCGGAAGGTCTTGGATTGGCGGAGGCGCTGAAAATTATCCTCCATGTATGGCTCGCGTGCATCTTGCAGAAACTCCTGTTCGAATAGACGAAGTGAGCCTTCAGCGGATTTCCGCTCCAACTCGACAATGGCCTCCAGAGCATCATGCTCCTCCGGATGCTCACGGCTGTATTCGCGGGACTTTTGGAGGACAGTGCTTTTCTGCCAGAGGCACCGAATGCCCCAGACAAAAACGATTGATAATATTAATAATATTGTTGTTATTAATAAAATAGATATATTTTCTTGAATAGGCTTGGTAATCGACTCAAGTCCCCATAGCATCAATGCGATGGCCTCGAAGACGGCTATGGCAATGAAAAAAAGACCCACACCACTGGCAACGCACTGCATTCGGCAGCGCATCTTCAGCCAGTGGGTGAGTTTTGCCATAATGGTTTCCTGTCTGCTGTCGCTTTTCGTTTTCCAGAATGCTTAGAGCCTCGCCTTGATTCTCTGGATGATCTGGTTGGTAGAGCCGTCGTGGGCGAGCGGTGCATCGGCTGGTGCATCGAAATCCTTGAGGATGCGCTTCGCCAAAACCTTTCCAAGTTGAACACCCCACTGGTCGAAGGAGTAGATGTTCCAGATGATGCCCTGAGTGAAGATCTTGTGTTCGTAGAGTGCCATCAGCACGCCGAGGGTGTAGGGGGTAAGTTCATCGCAGAGGATGGTGTTGGTGGGGCGGTTGCCCTCGAAGGTCTTCTGGGCGGCAAGTGCGTCGGAGATGCCGGGTTCTTCGGATTTCACCTGAGCGGTGGATTTCCCGAAGGCGAGCGCCTCGGTCTGGGCGACAAAGTTGGCCAGGAGCTTCTTGTGGTGGTCGCCCACGGGTGTCTGGGAACGGCAGAAGCCGATGAAGTCGCCGGGGATGAGCTTGGTGCCCTGGTGGAGCAACTGGAAGAAGGAGTGCTGGCTGTTGGTGCCAGGCTCGCCCCAGATGACCGGTCCGGTCTGCCAGGTCACGCGGTTCCCCTGTTTGTCCACGGACTTGCCGTTGGATTCCATGGAGACTTGCTGGAGGTGCGCGGCGAAACGGTGCATCGCCTGGTCGTAGGGCAGGATGGCATGGCTTTGCGCACCGTAGAAGTTGTTGTACCAAATGCCCAGAAGTGCCAAAATGACGGGGAGGTTCTTCTCCAGGGGCGTGGTGCGGAAGTGGTTGTCCATCGCATGGAAGCCATCCAGCATCTCGAAGAAGCGCTCAGGGCCGATGGCGAGCATGATGGGCAGGCCGATGGCGGAGCACATCGAGTATCTTCCGCCGACCCAGTTCCAGAAGGCGAACATGTTGGCCACGTCAATGCCAAAGCGCGAGACTTCCTCGGCGTTGGTGGAGACTGCCACGAAGTGTTTGGCGATGGCGTCGTTACTGGCGAAGGAGGATAGCACCCAGTTGCGTGCGGTGTTCGCGTTGGTCATCGTCTCCTGCGTGGTGAAGGTCTTGGAGGCGACGATGAAAAGCGTCTCGGCCGGGTCGAGTCCATGCAGGGTGTCGCAGAGGTGGAAGCCATCGACATTGGAGACGAAGAAGACGCGCAACATTGGTGAACTGAAAGCCTTGAGTGCCTCATATGCCATCTTCGGCCCCAAGTCGCTGCCGCCGATGCCGATGTTGATGACATTGCGGATGGGCTTGCCCGTGAAGCCTAGCCACTCGCCAGAGCGGACCTTTTTTGCGAAGGCGGCCATCTGGTCAAGCACGCGATTGACCTCTGGCATCACATCCTTGCCGTCCACCACGATTGGCGTATTGGAGCGGTTTCGAAGGGCGATGTGCAGCACGGCGCGGTTTTCGGTCTCGTTGATCTTCTTACCCGTGAACATCGCTTCGATGTTCTCGGTCAGTTTCGCCTCGCGGGCGAGGGCGAAAAGCAACTCCATCCCCTTGGCGTCAATACGGTTCTTGGAATAATCCAGGAAGAGGTCGCCGAACTCGGCGTGGAAATGTTCGGCACGCTGGGCGTCCTGGGCAAAGTGGTCAGCGATAGTGACGGACTGAATTTGGTCGAAGTGCGTCTGGAGGGCATTCCAGGCGGGGGTAGAAGGATTCTGCATCGTCGGAAGGGTTTGGGTGAGTGGTTGCAGGGCAGGGCAAAGCTCTGAACCGAGTTGAGGTGAAAATCGCGGAATGAATTGCCGTTCGTTTTGGGCAATTACAATCAAAACAATTACATTAAGAGAAATGCCGAAAAACGGGCGTTTCGATAATGTAATGTCGAATATGGCAGTTTTACTGAAAAATGCCGAAATTGTCTTTGTCCTTTGGCATTTGCCTGTCAGTTTACTACGCCTTTCATTGCCGAAAACCTTGAGGTAATATGCAATATCAACGCATTCTTGAGCCGATTGTGACAATGGTCGCCACCTTGGCGACGATGATGCAGCAAGATATTACCCCAGAGTCGGCTGGAACCAAGGCTACGGATAAGGACTTGGTCACCAAGGCGGACCGCGCCGTGGAGTTGTTGTTGCGCAAGCAATTGGCAAGTGCATTCCCTGATTACGAGTTCTATGGCGAGGAGACCGGCGGAGCAAAGCCAGGCAAAGCCGGACGAAAGCGCCGTGGCTTGAATCAATACACCTGGGTGGTGGATCCCATTGACGGTACGCTCTCATACGTGATGCATCAGCCCTTCTGGTGTGTCTCCGTCGGACTGTGGTGCAATGGCCAGCCCGTTGCGGGGTGCATCTGCGCTCCCGTCCTGAAGGAGACCTACTATGCGGAGAAGGGCGAGGGCGCCTTCTGCAATGGCGAACGCATCCATGTCTGTCCTCATGGCAAGTTGAAGGACTCCGTGCTCTCCACTGGCTTCTCTTGTCTCCGAGCCGGGTGGAAGGAGGTGGACAACCTGAAATACTTCTGCGAGCTCAGCCGACTTTGCCGAGGTGTCAGACGCTTCGGTTCCGCCGCCCTGGACATCAGCTATGTTGCATCCGGACGGTTGGACGGCTTTTGGGAACTCAATCTCCAGCCCTATGACATCGGAGCGGCGTGGCTGGTGCTTGCCGAGGCAGGTGGCGTGGTGACGGATTTACATGGCAAGACGGATTTCCCCAAAGAGGGGATTCTGGTTGCTCCACCCGATTTGCATGCCGAGTTGCTGACCCATTTCAAAGGCTATCGCCGGCCGAAGAATTGACATGCCGCATTCGCAAATGTCCGATTATCGAATGACGCCCATCGGAGTCTTCCGTTGCACTGCGCAATATCCCTACGATGTTCCACGGCAAGGGACTTTGGCGGGTTCAAATGCCGGCGTGGTGGAATTGTCGGCAGGGTGTGGCTTTGAGGAGGCGTTGGAGGGGTTGGCGGGCTTCGACCGAGTATGGCTGCTGTTCGTTTTCGACCGCAATGACGGTGTCTGGCATCCAAAGGTCCAGCCGCCCAGACACGTTGACCACAAGATAGGAGTCTTTGCCACCCGGTCGCCATATCGCCCGAACCCCATTGGGCTTACATGTGCTGAACTAATTGACATTAAAGGACTTAAGGTGTATATTAATGCGCACGACCTGCTGGATGGAACGCCGATTCTGGACCTTAAGCCCTATCTGCCGTACGCCGATGCCTTCCCAGAGGCTCGCGCCGGCTGGACGGAGGTTCCCGAAACCCTGTACAATATAGAATATAGTGATCTTGCCGTGCGGCAGCTGGCGTGGCTGGATGCGCATGGCGTCTCTTGCCTGGAGCAATTCATCCGCACGCACTTGGAATGTGAACCACTGAACGCCAAGCGCAATCGCCTCGTGCATGATCCGCAGGCTCCGAATGACGCGCCGCTTCTGGCGTATCGCACTTGGCGAGTGCGGTTTGTATGCGATGATACCAGCCGGACTGTACGAATATTGTCAGTCATCTCCGGCTATCGTTCCGAAGAATTGGCATCCTCCGACGACACCTATGCCGACAAAGCACTCCATCGGGAGTTCCTGGCGGAGTGCTTCTAAGCCAAATTATGAGATTTATATTGATGAGTTAGATTACTACCTGAATCCGTGAATTTTACTCTTTGCTGGCGGGACGCCAGCACAACGCAGTTTCTGTCGGCGAGGGCGCCGGCAGTACATCCACCTACAATTCACGGATTCAGGTACTACTTCGGCTGTTTCCTGCCACCCTTTCAGGGTTCGTTTTTTGGGGAACACTGCCCCGGGTTCCGCTTCGCTTCACCCGGGGCTGAATTCCTACGCCCCTTTGGGGCTTGCTTTTGCATCCAAATCCTTTCCCTAACTCAACAGTATAGTTCCCCGAATTATTCCGCAAAAGTAAGCCGTAGCAGGATTGCGTGGCCAGGTGCCACAAAGGCGTCTTCGCCATAGAAAGATGACGGCGCGCCGGGAAGGAACGCGCCGGCCTTGAAGGGCGAGCAGACCTGGATGGTCGCGGGGGCATTTCGCCACAGGATGTTGTTCAGGTTGGCACTGCGCTTCAGGTTCTTGTTGAGGATCATCACATAGATGTCACCATTGGTGGTGTCGCGGAATTCGCCAACGGCCAGTGCCAGACTCGCATCGCCTGGTCCCTTGACCAGACTGTCGGCCGGTGCGGGGTCCTCGCCCGCCATCGGCTTGCCTGGCTGGAAATGATACACTGAGGTGGACTCCAGGCGGTTCAGGATGGGAGCCAGGATATGTACGCTGTTGTTGACCGCCTTGATGTGATACCAGGTCTGGTTCTTGTTGCCCAACTGGTCCACAGGACCTCCGCGGTAGTTGGTGCGCGGTGGCGGCCAGTAGTTGAAATACTGGATGCCCTTGGCGCCGTAGAGCAAGGCGCCATAAACCTCGAAGAAGAGGTCGTCTTCCGAGGGAATGCGGTAGTTCATGTGGGCGGTCGCCAGCACGCACGCCTGGAAGGGCAGGCCGTTGCGCAGAGTGACTTCACGGAACTCCTTGAGCTGCGCCCAGTGGTCGGCACGAAGCGAACCGTCTTCCATCAGCGTGTAGTTGTCGTATCCAACCCAGGCGGGTTGGCAGGCGTCGATATAGCGCTGAACATAGTCGGCGTAGGAGTCCGCCTGGAGATCGCGGGGATTGACGGTGATTGGAAGTAAATTGAGGTACCATGGTGCATCAGGTGCCTGCGCCTTGATTTCACGGGTCACTTTGGCGAGGTAGGGGAAATGCACGGCAGTCGGCTCGTCCGTGATGAAATAGCCGTAGATTCCCGGAAGGCCGCGGTAGGCGTCCAGGTCTTTGGCGAGGGCTTCCTGGTACGCCGCATCGTCTTCGACATGTGCCTGCCATGTTTGATTGGCGTTGCCCAGGTATGCCCAGCAGTAGAGTCCATCCACCTG
>JAFXSU010000060.1 GCA_017525435.1 Victivallales bacterium | reverse complement strand
GGGGGATGCCGCAAGCGGCGGTGGTGGAGATTGTTTCGATGGACGCAGGTTGCTCTTCGAGCACACACCGCTAGGCCTGCGAACAGGATTTGCGGCGCAAGGAATCCTCATGGACTGCAATTTTACCTCCGTGGAGCAGGAAGTCAAGACGGGTGATGGTTCATTCCTGATGTGGCGCGGGCTGCATGCCAACGGAAGACGCCTTCCCGATGGCTGCACTGACAAACCGCTGTGCATTGGGCAGAAGACCATGATGCCATTGCCGGTGAAGGATTTGCCAGTACAGTCATTGCCGTATTCTCCGCAGGAATGGGTATCAGTCGAAGAGTTTGGCGCCACGGGAAATGGCCGGACGGATGACACATTGGCGGTGCAAAAAGCGATGAAATCTGGCGCGAAGGTCGTCTGTTTCACGCGCTCCAATTATGTTATTAACGGATGTGTCTGCATCCCGGAGACCGTCTGCGAGGTCATCGGTTTTTTCGCCGCCATCCAACGGACAGTTGCAGCGGATGAGACGGCCAAGGCAAGCGGGATCTTCGTGGTCTCGGAGAATTCTTCACAGCCACTGCTTGTCCATCAGTTTATCACGGGCGGAGGTATCTTTCTCGACCACCAGGAGCCAAGGCAGGTGGCGCTGGAGGATGTGATGGTAATCTTCAACCATTGCCGTCAGGACGCCGCCGAGGATGACATGCTTTTTCCCAGTGCGGTTCCTCTCGATACTTCCCTGTGGCGGCTCTACCGCAACTCTCGGCCGGATGGAGTGCGCAAGGAACTTTTTGTCACCGACTGCATCGGCTTTGCCGGCGACGATGGCTCCAGCGACTGCGCGATCGAGAATGTTACGGTATGGGGACGTCTCATCGACACGGAGCATGTGCGGCATGCCTAGTACTCCTTCCGAAACTGCGATGCGTGGATTTTCGGTTTCAAATCGGAAAACACATATACGCTTCTGCGTGCAAACGATGGCTCGCATGTCGAAGTGCTGGGAGGGACCCTGCTCAATTTCCAAAAGTCGCATCAGCCGATGCTGGAGGTGGCGGACTCCTCGGTTGCTGCATGCTTTTTGTTTTGGCATTGGCAACTTGCCCCGCAAGTTTTTCGGCGTGACCTTGCCGACGGCCACCAATGGCATGGCTTGCCTTCGAAGCAGATGCCCGCCTTGTCCCAAGCGGATATTGCATTCGTCTTTACTTGCTGATTTTCGAGAGCCACATGAGCGAGGATAAATTCAACTATGGTCTGAACGGCGATTGGCCGGACCGTTATGCGGAACTCTACCAGACGCGTGCGCTGACCATCAACGAACTTGTCAATTCAATCTCCGTGCGCATCTACGACATGGCCGCCCAGTGGCTGAAGACTCCAGAGTGGAGTGGCCAGCGCACGCTGGATCCCTATTGCCGGATTTTCTATGTCGAGAATGGCTCCGCCTGGGTGGAATGTAACCACGAACGCATAGATCTGCTGCCTGGGCGGTTTTATTTCTTCCCGGCTTGGACGGAGATGTTTTTCCCCGAGAACCATGACACTCTCCTTTATCTTCTGCATTGTAGAATCAATGCCTTCTCGGGAATCGACCTCTGGCACATGCTGGCACCGCATCCCGTGACGTTGACCGACTGTCCCTCGGAAATACGCGAGGCCTTCAAGCAATTCGCAACGGACTCGCCCCGAAATATTCAGGACCAGATGGACTTGCTTGCGCTCACCTATCGCCTCATCGCCCTGTTTTTCCGGGCGGGCGATTTCAAGCTGCCAGATCAGCCCAATATGATGGTACAGCGCATCTCGCAAGTCCTCAACATCTTGGAAAAAGAGCCAACGAAGGTCTATCGAACGGCGGAACTGGCAAAATGCTGTTACATGAGTCGATCCCGTTTTTGCACGGAATTCAAGAAGGTAACCGGCATGAGTCCCGCGCAATACCAGATGCTCCGTCGCCTGTTTCATATTCAACAACATCTTCTTCACAGCGATGTCAAGCTGGAAGCTCTGGCAGAGACCTTTGGTTTCAGCAGTGCATATCACTTGTCGAACACCTTCAAGCGCTACCTCGGAGTTTCCCCGTCCGTTTTCCGCCGTCGGAGATATATCTGAAGAGCGGGACCCCAGCGTTTTCTGAGACTGCCATGGAAATCGACTTTGGCTATTCTTTCGCCGCACCGCATACCATGACCTTTTCACGCCCGTCGGCTGGCGAGAAGTATATCGCGGATATTTCCCCCGACCGGCTTCATTTCTTGTATTCGTTCGGAAGCCTGCGGGAGGTCGCGCCGCTGGCATGGGATGCCCCGAAGATAAATCTGGAAACGGAACTTGTGCTTTACGAGGATGGTCGGCATCTCGCATTTGACAGCTGGAGTCGCCATGACAGTGGTGCACCCTGTCTGCTGGCAACTGCTCAGGGTTCCGTAAGGTGTTCGCTCACGGGGCTGGCAACGCGCATCGGCGTCGTTGTCGCCATCGCCGTCGAAAACACGAGTGACGTGCGCCACACCTTCTCCATGAAATTCAGTTCCCTGCGAGGGTGGGTGATCGCAAATAAAGGCTGGATAGACGGACGGCACAACAATGTGCTCCTGACGATGAACAATGGTCGTGCCGACCGAATCATCGCCTTCGCCGAGGGGGCCGATGACTATCCCATGTTCCGCCATGGCATCATGTCCGAGGCCAGTGCGCCAATGCCGGACTCGTTTGTGAAGGAGCAGAGCAACTCGATGATGTTCATGACCGCACTGCTGGACGTGCCGCCGGAAAGCCGTAGGCGTTTTCACCTGGTAATGCCGTTTGAAGCGTATTTCAAGGAATATGAGAGCCTACGCCATAGTGATTTCGATCGGTTGATAGAGGAGGCGTTGGAGGAATGGACACAGTGGCTGGGCAGGGGATGCACGGTCAAAACCGGCGATGCGGATTTTGACAGGTGCCTTCGCGCCTGTATCGCGGATGTCTTCGTGATGCGCGAACCCGTCCCCAACCACGCCTGTGGCATCGCGCCCGGAACCAATGCGTACCGCTCGATGAACTCCTGCGAGGGACTGGAAGCGGAAATCCTGATTGACCGTCTGGGCTATGTCAATGAGGCGGCGGCGGATCTGCCGAATTATTTCGCCGGACAGAACGAGGACGGCTGTTGGGCGTACGAGGGGGGCTGGGAACACGAGATGTGGATTGCCATCTACAAGAAATGCCATGCCGCATGGGAGCATTTCCAAATCACTCGCGATTGGGATTTCCTGCGGAGTATCTATCCGCGAATGAAGCGGTCGGCTTGGTTCAATGCCAATGCCCGAAAAGGGACGCAGGGGGCGAAGGAGGC
>JAFXSU010000059.1 GCA_017525435.1 Victivallales bacterium | reverse complement strand
GGCTTCGCGGATGGCGGCGAAGGGCTTCATCTCCGCATTCGGCGAACCCAGCGAGCGCAGACCGTAACTGTTGGGCGAGAGCAGGAAATCGATGTTTGGCGAGGCCAGCAGTCGCCGCAAGTCGTTGTGTCCGCCGGAGTTCACGCAATAGCCCAGAGTGCCATATTCCTGGAGGTAGCCGTAGTAGGTGCCGACCAGCTTGTCGCCGTTGCAGGCCGTTTTGACGGCATCGGCGATTACATCTATGGCATTGGCCATTGCCACATTGTAGAAGCGGTCATAGAGAATGGCCTTCCAGTCCCGGACCGGATTGCGGAAGATGCCGCCATCGGAGGCGACGCGTTCGGCGCGGGTGGGAACGGCGGTGACGGTCTTTCCCTGTGCGGCGGCAAATTTTGCGAACTGGCGCGCCTCGGTTTCGCTGTAGTCGGAGAAGAGTTCGCTGTGTGCCGTCCAGCCTTGCCATTCGCAGGTTGCCCCGCCCATCAGACTATATAGCACCATTCTGGGGCCGAAGTACTTCTCACAGTGCCTGACCAGTTCGGCAAGTGCGGCGCGTGCGTCGGCAAGCCATTCCGGATTGGAAAAACTGAGCGTAGAAACATAGTAGCCGGTGGTTTCGCCCTTCTCGTTGCGGGACATCCGTTCGGGATGCATCCGACCATACCACAGGCCGGGCTCGCACCAAACATAGAAGCCCAGCATTGCGTCGGGATAGTTCGCCAAAGCGAAATTCAGCTGGCGGTCCAGTGCGGTAAAATCGTATTCGCCTGGCCCGATCCACCATTCGGGATTCTGCCCGCCCGCACGACTGACCACCACATTGAATGGCGAACCTGCGCCCTCCATGCCCGTGGGGGCCTGGAAGGTGTCAACGGTTAGTACATTGAAATAAAACGGCTTCCCGTTCAACATTGCAATCGGCCCGGCGGGAGTTTCCGCCAGTCGCAGAACCGCTTTTTCGCCAGGCATCGGTCGGTCGCCAAGTTGGAAGGAGACTTCGGTGTCGCCGGAGGCATTGCGGCCATGCATGCCGAACTCCCAGGCTCCTTCCACTGGTGCGCCGTAGCGCAGATACCCCTGGTCGTCAAAGTGGAAACGCCAGGCACCGTCTTCCTGAAGGACTCCACCGAGTTCGCGGACGCTTCCGGTGAATATCTTTAGCGGAATATGGCGATCCTTGCCGCTGTAGAGCTTGGCGAAGACGCGGCTTTCCTCCGTCAGTGCAGGTTCGCCGTGCATCATGACATCCACCGAACTGCCTTCCTGATGGAGGACGGTGACGGTCATTTGCTCCATCTCAGGTCGAATGGAACGGTATGACGGGAAGTCGCGCCATGGGGGATTGGGCGCACCCGGACGGGTCTCCGCCAGCGTCCAGGCGACTTCGGTCGCGGGATCCTCCCAGTGTTCTTCCGGATTGAGCGTGCCATGTGCGCCATCCAGATTGACGAGGACAAAGGATTGGTCCTGCAATACCACTTGGAGGTCCAGCATCAGGCCGCCGACACTTCCGGTGTTGACATAATCCACTGCAAGAAGGTTTTTGCCCTGGACAAAGAGCTCCGCCGGAATCTCCACGCAGTCAGAGTGCTTCCAGTTGAGGCTCCAGGGGAATTCAACCAGGTGTCCGTTGAGATAGACTGCGGAGATTTCGTCATCGCAGACCGTCTGGAGCAGCGCCTGCTGTGCCGTTCCGGACACCTCGAATTCCTTGCGCAGGAAACAGTGCCCGATGTGGTCGAAGCCGCCGTTGGCGGGCGCGGTCATGGGGGAAGAGAAGACCGGCGCCTCGCGGTCCACTGTCCGTACATGCATCCAGGCCTGCGCATCCGTGGGCGGCAGCTCTACCTTGCGGTGCTCCGGCAGCCCGCGCTTTGCCGCACGGGAGTGCTTGTAAGGAAGCATCTGTATGGAACGAAGGAGGATGCGTCCTGGGAACTGGTCTGCGAAGTCCAGCCGGAGGCCAGTGATACGACCGCCATCGGTCCAGAGGCCTTTGCCGCCGCGTACCTGACCTGCATCCACGGCGATGGAATGCCATTCGCCATCGCAATTCAGCCGTGGAAGGAAAATCTCTTTCTGTTCATCGTAGCCAGGCGAGGCCTCGGTCTGGAAGAAGATCTGTCCCGAGGTCGGCTCGGAGAAGCCCTCCGCGCGGTATTCGAAGCTGAGTCCACCGCATTCCGCCGGATCTAGATTTAGACCGGAGGCTTCAAGATTGGAGTCCCATGCCACGAGTTCCAAAAGCAATCCTTCCGGCGTGGACGTGGCAGTCAGCCGGGTGGCATGGCTCCAGGGGCTGGAATCACCAGTTGTAAGGTTCCAGTTTGGAAGCACATCGGCGAAGAGCGAAATTGTCAGAGCGAGAATTGTTGTAATGATGTATTTCATTTTCATTTAGATAGTTATTATTAATTTTATGAAAAAGGCTGCTTGGTAGGATCAGGGACGCTAAACTTGGATTACTTTCCGATGCAGAAGCTGTGGAAGATGGTGTCGAGGAGGTCGGGCGTGGCGGTCTGGCCGGTGATTTCTCCCAGTGCGTCGAGTGCTCGGCGCAGGGGGATGGCAGCCAGCTCCCACTCTTTCGCATCCAGGAGTGGCGCGGCTTCGGCAAGACGTGAAGCGGCCTCCTCCAACAGGATGGCGTGGCGTGCGCTTACCGCCAATGCGCCGGTGG
>JAFXSU010000058.1 GCA_017525435.1 Victivallales bacterium | reverse complement strand
TGTTCCAGTTGCGGTATCAACTAGGATATATACAGAGAACAATGGCATTATGTTGTGTATGAATTCTAAGATAGCAGATGAAAATACTTGACCAGTCGCCCGCCTTCATTTCATTACGGCGCGGCAGCCTTCGCCTTTGCCTACGGCCTGGCTGCGCTTTTCGCCTTCGCTTCGCTGTGGCTGGCTTGCCAAGCCGTAGTCCCCGAATGGCTTTTCGAAGCCATTCGGGGCGAAGGCTGGTGGAGGCGCGGGGAGTTGAACCCCGGTCCTGAAGAGACGTCCTGCGGACCTCTACATGCTTAGTTCGGGCTTAAGTCTTAGTCCGCCCCTTAGGTGCCGAACCGGCCGGAAACGGAAGCAGCTTGCTGTTCTTTCTCGCTGGTTGCGCCCGCTCGCCCGGCGCCCCTGGCCAGCCTGATGCCTGCGCCCCGCCCGTTATCAGGCGTCCCGGGCGGGACGTCGCGGAACTATGCCGCGAGTGCGTACTCAGTGTTCGCAGTTACTTTTTTGACCGATGATTAAGGAGGCCAACGATCATCCTCCGCATGCAACCCGCCCTCAGCCTTTCCAGTCGAGACCGTTTCGCCCCCTGAAAATAGTCTTTCGGTCGGTAATGTTTTATAATATAAGTCATTTATTGTGATTTGCAAGCGTTTATGGGCGAGAAATTCGCCGTTTCAGCCACGATTTTCATTTCAGGGGTTAAATTAAGGATGTTTCTCGTTTTTTCCACCCTTTTGTTTCAAGCGTACGAAATGTCAAGGCAACATACAGTTGAGAAGATAGGCGGCACCTCGATGTCCCGTTTTGGCGAAGTCATGCAGAATGTGATTATCGGCAAGCGGAAGGGCGCGGAGTTGTACAACCGCATTTTCATTGTCTCGGCCTACGGCGGGATTACGAATCTGCTTTTGGAGGACAAGAAGAATGGCGCTCCTGGCGTGTATGGGCGTTTTGCGCACAACGACGACACGTGGAAGGAGGCCCTGGAGGCAGTCCGCGCACGGATGCTGGAGTACAACCGCTCGTTTGTGAGCATCGGGTTGGACCAGGAGAAGGCGGACGAGTTTGTGAACACGCGTCTGAACGGCATTGAGGACTGCCTTCATGACCTGATGGACCTTCGCTCCTTCGGCCATTTTGACCACAAGACCTACCTTCCGGCCACGCGCGAGATGCTTTCGGCAGTCGGCGAGGCGCAGAGCGCCTTCAACTCCGCGTTGATTCTTCAGCGCCAGGGCATCAATGCGCAGTTCGTGGATCTGACCGGCTGGAAGAACGACAAGATTCCGACTTTCGAGGAGGCCATCCACAACGCCTTCGACGGCATGGATTTCAGTCAGGTGATGCCGATTGTGACCGGGTATGTCAAGTACGACGAGGGCATCATGACCCGCTTCGACCGCGGATACAGCGAGATCACTTTCAGCAAGGTGGCGGTGCTGACCGGTGCGCGCGAGGGCATCATCCACAAGGAGTACCACCTCTGCACGGGCGATCCGAAGCTGATTGGCACGGACAAGGTTCGCATCATCGGCAACACCAATTTCGATATTGCCGACCAGCTCTCCGACCTGGATATGGAGGCGATTCACTCCAAGGCCTCCAAGGAGATGGAGCAGTGCGGGATTCCGATTCGCATCAAGAACGCCTTCGACCCCGAAAACCCCGGCACGCTGATCTCCTGCAACTACGTCTCGCCAACGCCGCGCGTGGAGATGATCTGCGGACGCTCGGACGTCATCGGCATCGAGGTCTTCGACCCCGAGATGGTCTCCAAGGTTGGCTACGACTACAACCTGATGAAGAGCCTGGTGGACCACGGCATCAGCTATATCACCAAGACCACCAACGCCAACACCATCACGCACTTCGTGCCCAGCAAGAAGCTCCATATCGAGAGCTGCGTGGAGGACATCAAGCGCCGGATTCCGGCCGCCACGGTGAACACCATTCCGGTTGCGCTGATCGGCGTCATCGGCACGAACATGAAGATTCCGGGTTTCCTCTCCAAGGCTGCGAATGCGCTCTACGAGGCGCACATCAACACCCTGGCTGTGGTGCAGTCCCCGCGTCAGGTGAACATGCAGTTCATCGTGGACCGCAACGACTTCCAGCGTGCGCAGAAAGTCCTTCACAAGGCCTTTGTCGAAGACCAGGAGTAACGTGTTTCCCATGAACAACGGCGTCGCCATTGACCAATACCGTCCCGCCATTCCCGACGAGTTGTGGCGGAAGTATTCCTACTTGGAACTCTATACCTTCGACGGCGGCGGCGGCTTCATCAACCGCGCGATTCTGGGGACCACGGACGACCGCGAGATTGTCCGGCGCATCCGCGCTGGTCGCCTGAACGCCATTGCGGAGTTCCCCTGCGTGGACTTCCATCGGTTCGAGCGCTGGCGCTCCATCGAGCAGAGCTGCTGGCTGAACCGCTGCTATGTGGTGGCGTGCATGGCGCATGCTGCCTGGTTGGACGGCGACCGCGAGCTTGCGAAGCTGGTCAAGGAGACCATGCTGCACTTTCTGGCGACCTGCCCGCCACCGCAGGGCGAGGCGGAGATTCTGGCGCACTGGCAGCGGGTGGACTACCGCAAGGAGTACGATTACAACCGCAAGACCGTCGAGGAGTTCAGCAAGGACGAGACGGACGTGGAATACACCTGGTACGACTTCCAGCCCGGCTCCCGCGTCATCAACTTCCTGCACGCATACTACTTCATCAAGGACTTGGCGGAGTTCACCCCGGCGGAGGCGCAGACGCTCAACGACGGCATCCGCGAGCACGGTCGGGTGATTTTCGCGCAGGAGAAGCAACTGCCGAACGGGGAGGGCAACCACCAGTCGCTACGGCAGGTCGGGCTGATCCACGCCGCGGCGGCATTTCCGGCGGACGAGGAGACACGCACCTGGGCGCAGTTCGCCGTCGAGCGCGGCGGATGGCATGCGCTGAACGACTTCCATCCCAATGGCGTTCTCTTCGAGAACTCACCCTCCTATCACGCATTCGAGACATGGCATGGCCGCGACCTCTTGGCGCTGGGCAAGCGTCTGGGCGTGGCGATGGAACCTACTGCGGAAGAGCGCTTCCGTGCTGCGGCGCGGGTGTTGGCCTCCTATCGCCGTCCCGACGGGCGGCTCCTGGTCTTCAACGACGCCTATCCGCTGGAACCCGATCCGTTGCTGGAGTCGCTGGGGATTGCCGTGGCGGAATTGCCGAAGACCACTATCCTGGAATACGGCGGTCTGGCGGTCTGGCGCTCGGAGGGCTTCTACGCTGCGCTGGATGTCTCCGACTTTACTGGCGAGTTCTCCCACTACCACGGCGGAAAGAACGCGCTGGTACTATTTAAAGGAAAAGAGGCTCTGCTGGACGATCCGGGCTGCTGCAACTACGACGACCCGCGCTTCCGCCAGTGCAAGCAAGCGGACTGCCATTCGTCCCTGCTGGTGGACAACGCACCGGATTCGCACAACTACAGTCTCTACGGTTTCGACACGCACTCCACCATGCAATTCGGTGCATGGCAAGGCGATGCTTTCCAATCGCGAATGACCAGCACCACGTCCGAATGGAGTGACGTGGCGTGGGCACGTTCCATCCAATGCGCAGTTGACCGCGTGGAACTCACGGACACCATCGAGGCAGGGAAACCGCACGACTACTCCTTGCAGTTCACCTTGGCACCAGAGGTTAGGGCTGAAGTCAAAAATAACTCACAAGTTATTCTTTATA
>JAFXSU010000057.1 GCA_017525435.1 Victivallales bacterium | reverse complement strand
CCTGGCGCTTCCCGCCGATCAAGTGGGAGAAGATGCTCTGGAAGCTCGAGCAGGCCGAGGCCGCCGGCATGACCGACGCGCTCACCTTCGAGTTCTCGCACTTCATGAGCCCGCACAGCATGTATCCCTCAGCGGGCTGCCTCTACGACCGCTACTGCGAATATGCCGGCCTTCCCGCACGCGCAAGGGACTTCAGATAGGGTGACGACGCAACTAAGCAGATTCATGGTGGAAAGCACCTCCAGATTGCGCTTCTCCGCTACTGCTTCATGGTTGCCCTCATCATACAACTGGACAACCTTGCGGTGACACCAATTTCAAGATGAACTGCCTGAGGCGGTCAAACTGCTTCTCGGTCAGGTCCTGGATGAGTGAAAGAATTTCAAATGGTGTAGTCATCGTGCGTTTCTCCTTACATAGAGTAAAACGCCACGAAAACCAGAAAACTTTCACTCAAATCGAAAAATATGTCAATTTAGGTACCCTCTTGGGGAACATAGCGAATGTCAAAAGGCGAAAACTGTTGTTCCGCAAGATACATTTTCCCACGATGCCTCGCGATTGAGACGATGCATCGCAGAAGATATCGATAAAATTCTGCCAAATCTTGCCGAAAGACTTGATTTGGGGGACGGAAGTGGTTATAATAAAGCGATTCCCTTTTTGTTTTCCATCTTTTCCTCAAATCTATCGATACATCTTAACCGTGCTGGCAAAAGTGATGCCCAGGAAAAACTCCTAGCAAAAGGATTCGGCCGCGCTTTACAAGTAACTCATTTGTTGTCTCATATGGCATGAGATTCATGTGAATCCCACCGACAAAAGGAATGCAGTCATGGAAATTGGCAATATAAATGATTTTGCCTACATTTCGTTGCAACTTACCAGTACTCCCATTCGGGCAATCTGCGTGCATCTGCCTGGGCATGGATGTCAGGAAATGCGTGAGTGGCTTGATGTACAGGACTTAAAATATGCTCACGAGGGAATGTTGTTTGTTTATCCATACGTCAATCCATGGAATTGGATGAATGAATTGACGGTAGATTTTCTGGATGCACTTTTGACTAAGATCAGGCAAACTTACTGTCTGGAAGACTGTCCGTTGCTATTGAGAGGCAGCAGTATGGGGGGATATTCTTCATTGGTCTATGCGATGTTTGGCAAGCATAAACCCGATGCCGTTTTGGCAATCTGCCCTGTCACTGATGCCGTCTTTCATTTTTCGGCGTCTCCAGGGAATCCACGTTCATTCTGCTTTGCAATGGGGAATTATGGCGACATTTCCCAAAAACTACGTGATCGTAGTCCAAACTACCATGTTGAACTACTTCCCCATTGCCCGTATTGCGTCATTCATGGCGGACATGACACGGCAGTCAGCAAAGCAGCGCATTCCGACAAATTGGTGGCCAAAATGAAAGAGCATGGCCTAAATGTGATTTACGTTGAAGATGAGAATATGGAGCATGGTTTTAATATCTCTTATGAAACAACGGTTGCCCAGGATAATTTCATGAGCGGTTTCTTGCGTCAATGCAAATGACAACCTGACCTTTATGGAGTTAGAGACTTTTTTGCAATATATAGGGATCAGGAATATAACAAACTGAATTGTGGGTGGGCCAAATGTCTGATGGCTTTTTTTTAGGATGAAACACTAGTCAACGCAGTGAATGCCGTTGGCAAGGAAGCAGTCGGAAATTCTTTTCAAGGCTTGGCTGTCGGGGGGAGGCACCAACGGCATCGTGTCGTGTTTTCCAAGCGCATGGTATTTTCCTCGTGCCAGATCGTGATATGGTAGAAGGCGCACGGAGACCGGATTTTTGAGCGAGACAAGGAATTTCGCCATTTTCAGAACAACATCCGGCGTATCGTTGAAGCCTGGGATGACCGGAATTCTGATTTCAATGCGTTTCCCGGTTTCAGACAGGCGTTTAAGATTGTCCAGAATTCTCCGATTGGATACGCCGATGACCTTTTGATGCAACATGTCGTCGGGATGTTTGAAGTCATAGAGAAACATCTCCGTATATGGTAGAATTTGCGAAAATGCCTTCCAAGGTGCGTATCCAGATGTATCTACCGCAGTGTGAATGTTTTCCGTGCGCAGTCTCGCAAGAAGTTCCGAGGCAAAGTCCACCTGCAGAAGTACTTCGCCACCCGACAAGGTTACTCCCCCGCCGGAACTTTCATAAAACTCCCTGTCTTCCAACAATTTCGGTATAAGCGTATCCACGGATTCGGCCCGGCCGTACAGGTGTAGCGCTCCACCCAGACAGGCTTCTGCGCATTTCCCACATGCCGTACAACGGGCACGGTCGAATTTATGAGTCTGGTTCTCGAAGAAGTGAGCATGGTTGGGACAAACGGCCACGCATTCTCCACATCCGATGCAACGATGTTCAAGACAGGACAATTCCGGAGATGCGGAAACACCTTCGGGATTATGGCACCACGGACAGCGCAAGGGACAGCATTTCAAAAATACGGTTGTCCGAATGCCGGGACCGTCATGCACGGCAAAACGCTTCACATCAAAAATCATCCCCGACATTTTATCACTCCGTATATTTCCCAGCACGCTCGATATATGCGTTTTGCTCCGAGAGCGGAAGATCATTGAACCTGACATTCCAGCCGCAGACCCGCACTTGAAGTTCTGCGTATTTATCCGGATGCTTCTGGGCATCAAGCAGCATGTTTTTGTCGAAGATGTTGAACTGCAAGGCATTGCCATTGTGCTTGCGATATATGTCCAACAATGCGCGCATTGCTCGCAAGCCGTCGCTGCCCTGAACTGAACTTGGATGCATCATCACGTCCAGCGTGAAGTTTCCCGGCAGCCTGGCCGAATCAATCGATATTGCGGATTGAATCACCGCAGTGACGCCATTGTGGTCCATGCCGATGGTCGGAGAGATGTTTTTGGACATTTCCTCTCCTGCATGACGACCGTCCGGCGTCGCGCCTGTGCGAGTTCCCAATTCAATGAACTGATAGGCTGGATGGCTGGAGGCGATGTAGAATCCACCGCGGGCATTCGGCCGCAGATTGATGGCATTGCCCAGAAAGCCTGCCAGACGTCCTGCGAAAAAATCGACCTCCTTCACATTGTTGCCGAACTTATTATGACTTTTCAGCACTTGTCGGCGCAGTTTTTCGTGTCCTTCCCAGTTCGCCCGGCAAATGTCCCGCAGTTCGGGCAAGGTCACCAACTTGCGGTCATAGACGAATTCCTTGACCGCCATAAGCGCATCGACCGCCGTGGCGAAGCCGACGCACAGAAGCATGGTAGTATTGTAGAGCGATCCGGTGCTGTAGGCATCCTGGGCGACCTGGAGGCTGTGCTCGATGGTTCCAGAATGGACCAGAGCCGGATATATCCGCTGCAGATTAGCCTCGAACCGGTCGGCGCAACGACAGATTTCCTCCAGCCGATACTTCAGCTGTTTGATGAAAGCATGATGGAAATCGGAGAAAGAAGCCAGGGTCTCGGCCGTTCCGGTACGGAGGCCGCATACTTTGCCCGTTGCCGGATCTACGCCGTCATTGAGGGCTAGCTCAACCATTTTCAGCAGGTTGCAGTGAATGCTCTGCGTCACGTTTTCGCCACCGTTCTTCACTGCGTATTCATAACAGCCGGTAACGTCGAAATCGCGCGCCTCGTCTGGCGAATACCCTAATTCCAGCATATTACGCCGGATGGCCTGTTCGTTGATGAACACGATGCTGTTGCGCCCATGTCTGATGGCGTCTAGGCACAAATCGACAAAATCCGACGGTGTATTGTCATCCAGCTTGATTTGCATCTTCGGCGTCGGCACATTAAGCTTGGCGTACTCCTCCATGATGAGGTAGGAGATTCGGCTGATTTTGCACGATCCGTCCGGATTTGTACCGCCGAAATAGAGTGGATTCCCCATGGCGTGATTAATGGACACCCACTGCATCAGGAAATACTTCAGCAATTCGCGCACATCATTCTCCGAAAGAATTCCTGCGGCGATGTCTCGCTGGAAATACGGTTCCAGCAATTCGTCCACATGAATCGAGCGCACCTGGATATGATCGACCTGTTCGCAAAAGATGAAATAGAGGTATATCTGCATCATGGCATCGTAGAAGTTTTCGGCGGTTCCGTTCCGCAGACGTGTCAATGAAGCGCAGATTTCCTGAACCCTTGGTTGTTCTGGCGCATGGGTGCGGCCGTATTGAATCGTTCGGTCGATTGTCGCCAGAATCGTCTCGTAAACGATTTCCATGCCTCGGAAGAAATCCTCGCTCTCCTCATTTAACGTGCCGTTGTCGCGATGCAAACGATGATAGTGTCGAATGCGCTTGAGCAAACCACTGAATCCAAGCGAAAAAATAGAATCCCAATCTGGTGCGGAATGGTCATAGTCGATCCACAGGCGTTCCACCCCTGTCTCGAATCCCTGCGTGAAGCGCTCAAGAAGATCGGGCATTTCCCGTTTCAGGTAGGCTTCGACCCTCGGTGCAATGCCTTCGGACATGGGACGCTTGGCATGCATGAAACAGCACAGGGCGGGAAACCAGTCGTGTTCATTCACGTCAATCCGCATGTTTTCGGCAAAGAACTTGAATAGTCGGGCCTTTGCCAGGAACATCGACTGGTCAAGATCCTGCATGGCAAGTTCCTGCAATCTGGGCAGAATGTCCTCGTTGGGGATTCCGCTGTCTTCTGGAAGGAGTGATGGGTTGCGGAATTTCTCAGTCAGGTATTCCCTGTCCTTGTCGAACGAAGAAACTATTTTCATGGAGCGGCCTTCCTGTTTTTCTTTTTGGTGTGCGGCAAAATTAGGTGACACTGGTTGCCAGAATGACTTAAGTTGAATTCTTGAAGAGCTATTTATCCGCAAAGGATACTAGGAATCGGAACAATTCCTCGGCGATTATCCTGTGCCCTTCGGCATTGGGGTGCGCACGGTCGAAATACAATCCACAAAGGGCATCATATCCCTTTTGCGAAAGAATGGCGTTGAGATCAAAGAGCGGAAGTCCCCGCTTTGCCGCCACTTCCCTGGTCGCCACTGCATATGGACCCAAAAGTCCATAGCATTCCCCCGTCCCCGGCGCCAGTGTGAACAGCACGAGCGGAGCTCCTTGTGTATGGTAGTTGATGCGCGCGCAGAGGTCGTCCAGTCCGGCCTTATAGGCTTCGGTCGAGGCATTGTACCAGCAGCGGTCGTTGTAGCCTATCATGAGGGTGGCAAGGTCGGGTTTTTCAGAGTCTGCGTAGTCACTGCGCGCCCAGACTCTCAAATCTCGGGTGGAGGCCCCGCCCACTGCAATGGTCTTTACCTCGATCAGCGGATTGCCGAAATGCTCACGGAGCATTTTCTGGAGGAGATTGGCGTAGCGTCCTTCATCCACACCTGTGCCGGCCGTTATCGAATCGCCGTTGCATACCACAAGGACACGGTTTCCAGAACGCATTTTCTCCAAGGCTTCCTCCAGAGGACGTTGCGGATATGACCTTATTCTGTCGGCAGGGACAATCTCCTCCAAGAGCCGCAGGTCGGCGATTTCGACCGTGTACGGAGCTATGTGCGTGTTGGCATGGTACAATTGCCAGTCATCGCCCAGCATGATGCGGGCAAACCCTACCGGGGGAATGCCGTTGTCGCCGGTTTCTCCCATCTTCAGAAAAAGGTCATAGGTTCTGTTGACGAAATCGCTCCAGGCCAGCTGGATGTCATGCCATTCCGCATCCTCCAGCATGAACGAATAACGGAACCGGCCCTCCCATACGCCAACCACGATCCGGTGAGACTTCCCGTCACCCTTGATCCTGAAGCCGATGCCCTTGTAGTCGCAGAAACGCTGCCTGGCGATATACGAGGGCGTGTATTGCAGGAATGCATATCCCGGTCCGCAGAAGGCAATTCCTTCGTCAATGCTCTCTATCGTCGCTCCGTCATGAGGCTCCCAGCCATCCACGTTGCCCGCTCCAGGCAGGGGGAAATCCGCTGCACACAGGGAAATCGACATCGTGACACAACGAAACGAAATCAGAACACAGGAGACTAGTTCAAAGATGCGCATTGTCTTCATGTTATTTGATGCCTCAAGAATTCAGGACTGGCAGACAGGTTCGGCATCACTATTTCTTGAGCCGTAGTTCAAAATCGAGTGACACTGGTCGTCAGAATAAACTCAAAACGAGTTATTTGCCCCTGTGTATTATCAAGTTCGCTTCAAAATGCGGAAATGTATCGTTACATTATATAATATACATCTTTTTCTAAAAACAAGGCGGAAAAGTGTAATTTTGCTTTTATTTTCTTAGGTTTTCAACGGATTCTCTAGCCAGGGAAACGCCATTTGCGCCTCATCAAATCATCAAAATATATCGATATATTTTTAAGCTTGCCAAAAAAAAGACGGACTAATCCTTACAATTCCACAAGTTCCAGGCGACCTAGTCAAAGTTACGATATTATCCTTCATATAAACATTAAAAAATAGACAATACTTTATTTCTTCCAAGTGGAGGGCAGGAAGAGCACGATAATCGTGAACAGCTCCAGGCGGCCAATAATCATCGTAAGTGCCAGGAGTAGTTTGGAGATGCAATTGAACTCCGCAAAATTACCGGCGGGGTTGACGGCTCCGAAACCCGGCCCGACATTGCTCAGGCTGGTGAGTGCCGCGCCGAAGGCAGTGCTGACATCTTTAGCCATTGGCTCAAAGACACTCAACAGCAATGCCACGGCCAAGGTGATAATGGCATATAGCGCCACAAAGGCGAGAGTCTTGCCAACCACACCGCTGTCCAGCCGTTCGTTGTTCAAGCGGATGTCCTGAACCATTCGTGGCGAAATGCAACGCCGGATCTCCAACGACAATTGTTTGAACAACACCACGATACGACTCCATTTCATGCCGCCCGCAGTGCTCCCGCCGCAACCGCAGGGCACCATCAGGATTGCAATCAACAACAGCACGCTGGAGATGCCCCAGCTCTCCCAGTTCCCGTTGCAGAAGCCCGTGGTGGAAAGTACCGTCACCACCTGGAAAGCCGCCACGCGGAGGTATTCCTCCACCGACACGAATGTTATTCCCTCCTCGCCATTGAGGAAGAGCATCTTACGGGAAACTCCCGACAGCCCAAGGCTTGTGGCGACAAAGCCGATGGCGACAAGCACGACGATGAAGAAGAAGCGGAATTCCTCATCCTTCCAATAGACGACTTTCAGCGACGTGAAGCGCTGTATGTGCAGGCTGAAATTGCACGCGGAGAGGAACATGAACAGCACGACAATCCACTGCAAGGCGGGCAGGTGATTATAGTGCGCCAAGCCATCGGCTCGGGGTGAGAACCCGCCGGTGGAGATGGTGGAGAAGGCATGGCATACTGCATCGAACCAAGTCATCCCGAAGATATGGTAGAGTAGAATCGCGGCCAGCGTAAGTCCGCCATAGACTCCCAGCACGCACCAGACAGAGGTGGCCAGGTGCGGTGTCGTCTGGTCGGCGGTAGTCTTGAGGCCAGGGACCTCTGCGTTGTAGAGCATCTTGCTCTGGCCGAGTTTCAGCATCGGCAATAACAATAGTACGAAGAAGACGATTCCCACGCCACCCAACCAATTGAGCATCGCACGCCAGAAGAGGATGCCGTAGCCGAAGGCTGGCTTTGCGGCATCAAGGCAACCTTTTGGTGCCTCAAACAGCGCACTGTCGCCCAGGATGGTAGCTCCAGTGGTGGTCAAGCCGCTGGAGGTCTCGAAGATGGCATCCGCCCATGGGATACCGATGGTCAGCCGGAAAGCTATCGCGGCAATGACGGAGACCACGAGCCAGCCGAGACCGACGCTCACAAAGCCATCACGCGCGGAAGTCTCCAGGGTTCTTCGCCCGAGGCGTTGGCGGCAAACATAATAGAAGAGCGTGGCGAGACTTGCAGTCACCAAAAAGGTTAAGAGAAAACCACGCACCACCTTCGGCGAATCGTCCATACCCAGGGAGACAGCGGTGGTTACCATCAGCGCACCGCTGATAACCGCCAGCAGTAGGGAAGTCACCTGCCCGATAGCGACCAGCGAATGATATCTTGAATTGTGCGGTGTCGCATTCATTCCTAAGTCTCTAAACTCTAACCTTTAACCTTTGAAATATGGCAATACGGCGGCCTCGGCGTCGGCAGTGACAATGGCAACGACCACATCGCCGTTGTCCAGGATGGTATCGCCGACCGGGGTAATGACCTCCTTGTCACGGAAAATCATCGCCAGAACGACATCGTGGGGAATTTTCGCGTCACTCACGCGTTTGCCGATTAGTCTTGAGGTGGGTTGGATTCTGAACTCGGTCAGATAGGCATGGAATGCCTGGAGGTTGGAATCAATACGGATGGTTCCGCTGTTCATCAACCGGAAGACCGCGTTGGCGGATTCGACCGTGGAATTGAAGCCACAGTCGATGAGTTCCATTTCCGGCACCATGCTGATGTATTCGGGCTTGTGGGTAACAGTCACGACCTTGCCTGCCCCCATGCGTTTGGCGAGGATGCAGCTGAGAATATTGCGTTCGTCCTCCAATTCCGCACCGATGTAGGCATAGCAGTCGCGAATGCCTGCCTCTTCGAGGACATCGCTGTTAGTGGGATCTCCGTTACGCACATCGACATGCGATGGCATCTTGCCAAGAAACTCCTCCTGCCGTTCGGCATCTGATTCGATGACACACACTTGCATGCCGATCTTCTGGAGGGATTTCACAAGCAGTTCGGTAAGCATGGTCGCTCCGCCGATGATGACCAGACGACCGGTCGGCGGCTGTTGTCCGCAGCCATTCACCAAAAAGGCCTCGACTGAATTTCTGCGTCCGGCGATATAGATGCGGTCGCCGACCATCAGTTTCGAATCGCCGTGCGGAAATTTGAGCTGTCGGTTCCGCACCAATGCGGCAAAGCGGATGTCGCCCATCAGCCCGTCCGCATCCAAGTCCTTGAGCGATTTTCCGGCCAACGGCGAGTTGTCGCCCAACCGGGCGGCAACCATTGTCGCCTCCGGGTTCGAGAACTCCATCTGTTCCAAAACGCATTGATAACGGAGTACCTCCATAATATGCTTATGGCATTCCTCAGGCGAGGAGAACCACTTGTCAATGCCGAAGAACTCTGGTCCAACGCCATCAGCGGCCGAGAAGACCGTCGATGAGTAAACTCGGCAAATCGCACATCCGCAGTGGAAATGGCGCGCCAACTGGCAGGCAAGCATATTCGATGGCTGGTCGCCACTGACCGCCAACAGCAAATCCGCATTCAGAATGCCCGCGCGCTTAAGCACCGAGACATTCGTCGCGTCGCCGGTCACCATCCCGACGTCCAACTTGTCGCGAACCTGTGCGAATTCGGACTTCTCACGGTCCACCAGGACGATGTCGTGGCGCGAAACGCTCATGCGCTCGGCAAGCATCTGCCCCAATTCACCTGCACCGATAACGACGATTTTCATGGGGTTATCCGTGGATTTTTCCTTTTGAAGTTATAACTATCTTATTACTAATTACTTAATAACCACCAAGTGCTTTTTGGACCTCGACCTGGAATTCTCGGACATCCTGCTGGTCGGGCTGGCCGGAGCCTTCGTCCGGAATAAAGCCCAGTCGCCCAAATTGGTCAAGATACCACTCACCAGAAGCACCTGAGCCAAACTTGACGGTTCCAGAGACGGCGGCACCTGGTCGCACAAGCTTGCTAACCTCGACAGTGGTCTTGCCGCGCAAGGCATCCTCCCCGGCAGGGGATGCGGGCGGAGGTTCGGGAACCGCCTCGTCTTCGGGATAACCGTCCGGAGCCTCACCGCCGTAGGCATCGGTATTCTCCGTCGGCACGGCAGGAGCAGGGGCGGGCTTGGTCTTCGGTTTTGCGGCCTCGACCTTGGCATCCTGCTTGGACCAGTTGATCTGGAGGTCGGCAGTGAGCATCCGCAACTCCATGTAGGTCAAGTGGAGATCGAAGCGTTCTGCCAACTGGTTTTGCAGTTCGGAGAGCGACATGCCGCCATTCAGGCATTCCATGATAAACGCATCGCGTTCTTGAGTCGAGATTTCTGCCATTTTATGACCTCTGAGTGATTTTTAACTAGCCGAACTAGCCGAACTAGCCAATCTAGCCGAACTAGCCAATCTAGCCGGGCTAGCCCAATGCCCTGTACCCTGTACCCTGTACCTTTCCCTAGCACTCCGGCAGCGAAGCGGCGGCGGCGGCTTGGCCGTGGCGCTTTTCGCGCTCGGAGGGTTCGTAGAAGTGGATGTCGGCGATTTCGGGGAACTCGGCCTTGAGGACGCGGCGCGCCTCGTCGAGAATGATCTGTCCGCCTTCGCCGGAAACCACGCGCCCCAGGACCTCCAAGTGCTTCAGCGTCGGGTAGAAGGAGCAGTACTCCGCCACCGTATAGCCGAAATACACGCCGATGGTCTGGTAGATTTTGCGCGCACGGTCGTCGCCCTGCGCCATGAGTTCCTGGACGCGCTTGAGGCGCACAGGGAACTTGTCGGCGGGGATGTCAGGCATCTCAATGCCGGCGACAGGGATAAGGCGGGCGACCGCCTGCTGAGAGAAGTAGTTCGCGCCCACGCCGATGTCGCGAGACCACTCGTCCATTGCGGCATTCGGATTGTAGTCCACGGGGGCGAAGGCCAGCTCGTTCATCCAGCCTTTGATGGTCATCTTGTCGTCCACGTATCCGGCGGCCAGGCTGGAGCCCATCGCGATACCGAGGACCGCGCCTTCCTGGAGCGCAATGGCGCCAGCAAGTGCGGTGACATCGCCGTCGTTCTCCAGGCGCAGCGGGATGCCCCACTGTTTCTGGATCTCTTTGAAGATGGGCGCGGCCTCCGCGTCAAAGCGGGAGCGGGGGGTGATGCCGCGGAAGAGGGAGACGTTGCGTGCACGACCATCCACGAAGACGCCGGCGGAGGAGCCGCCGATGCCTTTCACGACCGCATTCGGATCCACGGACTTGATGGCCTTTTCGGCCTCCTTGAGCACGAAGTTGATGTGGTCGTAGTGGTACTGGATATCGGTCTGGGGCTTGGGATCCCAGACATACTCGGCAGAGAGCAGCGGTTCGCCGTCCGCCTTGAGGGCGAGCTTGCCGTCCTTGACCACGGCGACCTTCTCGTCGGAGGCGCCCAAGTCGAAGCCGATGCGCCAGCCGGACCAGTCGAGTTTCACCGCCGCGCCGTCGCCGTCGTTTTCGGCGGGCACGTCATTGGGCGTTGGCGCATAGACGAATGTCATGGGCTTCTCGTAGGTGTAGTCGCCCCAGAACTGGGTGTCAAAGGCGCGGCAGCCTGTTTCGCAATAGCAGCTGCGAAGGAACTGCACGAGGCACTCCGGCGCGTGGATGGTGACCTTCCATCCGCCGTACTGCCACAGCAGGAACTTCACGATGCGCTCGACGTAGAAGAAGTTCGCCGCCGCACGCGGATGCCGCATATCGAAGACGCGCGTGTCGAAACGCGAGACACGGCCGCGGTCGCGTTCCACTGCGATCAGGCACGGCACCGCGCAGCCAGACTCGTCAACCTCTTTCAGAAAGGCGCGGTTCGCCAGCACCGGCGGACGGAATTCGGGGTCGAGGACAGGGACGATGTTCGGGGCAACTAGGCGAAATTCTTGATTCATAATAGATTAGAGGTTAGAGGTTAGAAGTTAGAAGTTCATTTTACCAAGGCCTGCATGGCGGCATCCTGTTCCTCCATCTGGCGAACCAGTTCGAACTGGGTGCGGTTGCGGTCGAGATTCTGACCGGGACGGTGCGTCTTGAAATAGACATCGCCCTCCAGATAGTCGGTGAGGAAGCGGAGGCCGCACTCGAAAGTCAGGAGGCGTCCAGAGAAGGGCAACAGGCGTTTCTCCTCGGGAGTCAGGAAGGTCGCGCTGGAGAGATAGCCCTGAACCAGCGCCTCAAAGAGCTTGAGGTCGAATTGCACCTTGGAGAGATCCGGTTCGTCCTCGGCGGCGGTCATGGTAGTGGTGCGGATTTCGTCGCCGAAATCGTAGAGGACGCTTCCGGGCATGCAGGTGTCCAGGTCGATGACGCAGATGCCCTCGCCCGTCTGGTCATCCAGCATCACGTTGTTGATCTTGGTATCATTGTGGGTCACGCGTGCGGGAAGCCGTCCGTCCGCCAGTTCCTCCACAACGATGGAGCACTCCTTTTCATGGGCAAGTGCGAAGTCGATCTCCTTTTTGCACTCGGCGGCACGACCAAGCTTGTCCTCTTTGAGAACCTGGAGGAACTTCTGGAAGCGTTTGGGCGTGTGGTGGAAGTCCACGATGGACTCGAAAAGCGGCCCGCCGGGGAGGTCCGCCAGCGCGCACTGGAACTTGCCAAAGGCGCGGGCAGCCTGATAGGCCTGGCTTGGGTCGGTAACCGCATCGTAGGTCTTGGCGCCTTCGATGAAGAGATACACGCGCCAGCACGAGTTGTCCGCCGGATTGCGATAGAATGGCTCGGCGTTGTCCGCATTGACGATGGTGAGCGCGGCACGGGAGTCGCCCGGATTCCGCGCGGCGATATGGCGAGTCACTCGCTGGATGTTCTCCATCAACTTGGGGACATTCGGGAAGATGTTCTGGTTGATCCCTTGCAAGATGTAGTGCACCGCCAGACCGCTCTGGTCCACGGTGACACGGTAGGTATCGTTGATGTGGCCGGAGCCCCAGGGTTCCACCTTCGTGACCACGCCGCGCAGGTCGAAGTGCGCCAACACGCCGGAAAGTTTCTCAAGAAGATTATCCATTGCCTTCAGCTCCAGAGTTTTTCAGGATAGACGCCCGCCTTGGTCAAGGCCGCGATCTGATCGCGAACGATTGCGCGGTCCTCGGTGTAGGTCATGCCAAACCACTTTTCGGGGGAATTGCGAACATGCGCCTTCCAGCCCTGCGCCACCAGATTGTTGACCACGGACGGGATGAAGAACTCCTTCTTGGGCTCGTTCACATTTGCGGCCAGGAAGTCCTTGAGCTGAGCATCGATCTCGGCAAAGGCGCTCTGCGGGAAGCCCCAGAGGTTCATGGATGCGGGCTCCAGACCACTCAGAGGCTGCCACGCACCATTCTCGTCCTGATAACGCGCCCTGCCCTCTGGCTGTGCCTCGATGGTAGTGCGTTCGACCACACCGGTGAGCAGGCCATTCGCATCCACGGAGCAGATGCCACGGGAAACGCTGCCGTTTTCGGAGAGGGTGTTGTTCAGGCGGAAGGCGACCATTCCGCAGGCGGTGTCGTTGAACTCCGAAGCGGCGAGCAGCTTCGCCATCTCCGCAAAGGACTCCTTGCCGTAGAAGTCGTCCGCATTCACCATCCCAAAGGGACCGGTGATGACATTGCGAGCGCACCAGACCGCATGGCCGGTGCCCCATGGTTTCACGCGCGTCTCCGGACACACGAAAGGCGCAGGAAGGTCGTTCTTCGCCTGGATGACATACGCGACTTCCAATTTGCCCTCCAGACCAGTCCCGAAGTGCTCCTTCAGCGGCTCCACCAGCTCCTCGCGGACGATGAAGACGACGCTCTTGAAGCCCGCGCGCCACGCGTCATACACCGAGTAGTCCAAAATGAACTCGCCGCCGGGGCCGACGGGGTCCATCTGTTTGATTCCACCATAGCGGCTGCCAAGACCGGCGGCCAACACGAGCAACGTAGGAGACTGCATCTTTTTAAAGGTTAAAGGGTAAAGGTTAAAGGGTAAAGTTGAAAGGCTTCCGGTATCTTCCGGATCTTCCAGACATTACTGCGCGTCGAGTTCCGCGCCGTATTCCTGGAGGGACTTCACTCCATCTTGGCCGTGAAGCTTGGCCTGGATGCCATTGGCAACCGCATTGGCGGCGGCGATGGTGGTGAAGTACGGCACGCCGTAGCGAATGGCGTTCTTGCGAATGTACGAGTCATCCTTGACGGAGGCCTTGCCAATCGGCGTGTTGATGACAATCTGAATCTGTCCGTTCTTGAGCGCATCGAGGATGTCAGGGCGTCCTTCGCCGATCTTGGCAATCTCCTCGACCACCAGACCTGCATTCCGCAGGGTCTTGGCGGTGCCCTCAGTAGCCAGAAGCTTGAAACCCATCTCGGCCAGCTGCTTTGCGGGCTTGAGCACGCCTTCATGGTCCTTGGGTGCCACGGTGATCAGCACGGTTCCCTTCAGCGGAAGCGCGGGCTTGGCGGCCTCTTCAGCCTTGAAGAAAGCCAAACCGAGGTCTTTGGAGAGCCCCAATACCTCGCCGGTGGAGCGCATTTCGGGTCCCAACACGGGATCCACCTCGGGAAGCATCGGGAACGGGAAGACTGCCTCCTTGACGCCGAAGTGCGTGATCTTGCGTTCGCGCACCTCCAGCTCCTTGAGCTTCTTGCCCATCATCACATCCGTCGCCAACCGTGCCATCGAGATACCACAGACTTTGGAGACAATCGGCACCGTGCGGCTCGCGCGCGGATTCGCTTCGATGACATAGACCTTGCCACGGCAGATTGCGAACTGGACATTCAAGAGGCCAACCACGCCCATCTCGATTGCGATTCGGCGGGTGATGTCCTTGATCTGGTTCTCAAAGTCCGCGCCCATGGTGGGCGGCGGGATCACGCAGGCGGAGTCGCCGGAATGGATTCCGGCCAGCTCGATGTGCTCCATCACGGATGGCACGAAGGCATCCGTGCCATCGCCGATGGCATCGGCCTCGGCCTCCAGCGCGTCATCCAGGAAGCGGTCGATGAGAATCGGTCGGTCAGGCGAGACCTCGGCTTCGGCCTTGAGGACATATTCTTTGAGCATCGCCTCGTCCTGCACGACCTCCATGCCGCGGCCGCCCAGCACGAAGGAGGGTCGGACCATCACGGGGAAGCCAATCTGATGGGCAATCGCCAGCGCCTCGTCGAGATTGGATGCCATGCCGGACTCGGGCATCGGGATGTCCATCTTGTCCATCAGCTTGCGGAAAAGATCGCGGTCTTCAGCCAATGCAATGGTCTCTGGCGTGGTCCCCAGAATCTTCACTCCGCAGGCGTTGAGCTGCTCGGCCAGGTTCAGCGGGGTCTGTCCGCCGAACTGCACGATCACGCCCATCGGCTTTTCCTTATTATATATAGCGAGAACATCCTCCAGGGTCAGCGGCTCGAAGTAGAGCTTGTCGGAGGTGTCGTAGTCGGTGGAAACGGTCTCCGGGTTGCAGTTGACCATGATGGTCTCGTAGCCCAGCTTCCGCAATTCCTTGGCAGCATGGACGCAGCAGTAGTCGAACTCGATGCCCTGCCCGATGCGGATGGGTCCGCCGCCCAGCACCATGACCTTCTTCGCATTTCCGCTTGCGGTCGAGGTGTCTTGCGGGAGGTTGTAGCTGGAGAACCAGTAGCAGGCGTCCTGGACGCCGGAGACCGGCACGGCCTCCCACGCCTCGGCCATGCCCAACGCCAGACGCTGGTTGCGGATGATCTCCTCCGGCGTCTTGAGCAGTTGCGCCAAATACTTGTCGCTGAAGCCGTCCTTCTTGGCTTGGATGAGCAATTCTGCGGGCAGCTGGCGATCGCGGTACTTGAGGATCTCCTCCTCTTCCTCGACCAACTCCTTCATCTGCACCATGAAATAGTGCTTAATGGCGGTCATCTTCTCCAGCTGCTCCAGGCTGGCGCCCTTGCGGATCGCCTCGTAGAGCAGGAACTGGCGCTGGCTGGAAGGCTCCTTCAGCTTCTCAAGGATCTCCTCTAGGCTCAAGGAGTTAAAATCCTTATAGAAGCCCAATCCCGCGCAGCCGCGCTCCAGAGAACGGATGGCCTTCTGGAAGGCCTCCTTGTAGTTTTTTCCGATGCTCATGACCTCGCCGACTGCACGCATCTGCGTGCCCAGCTTGTCCTGCACATTGCGGAACTTCTCGAAGGCCCAGCGGGCGAACTTGACCACGACATAATCGCCGGAGGGTGTGTATTTCTCCAACGAACCGTCGCGCCAGTAGGGCAGCTCATCCAGCGTGATGCCGGCAGCCAGAAGCGCGGAGACAAAGGCGATGGGGAAGCCGGTGGCCTTGGAGGCCAGCGCAGAGGAACGCGAGGTGCGCGGGTTAATCTCGATGATTACCAAGCGGTCGTCTTTCGGATTGTGCGCAAACTGCACGTTGGTTCCACCAATCACGCCGATGCCCTCGACGACTTTGTAGGAGAGTTCCTGCATGCGCTTTTGCAACTCCGGCGAAATGGTCAGCATCGGAGCCGTGCAGAAGGAGTCGCCGGTGTGCACGCCAACGGGATCAACGTTCTCGATGAAGCAGACAGTGATCATCTGCCCCTTCGCGTCTCGCACAATCTCCAGCTCCAGTTCCTCCCAGCCGAAGAGCGACTCCTCAATTAGAATCTCGTGGACGAGGCTGGCCTGGAGACCACGCGCCGCGATGGTGCGCAGCTCCTCGACATTGTAGCAGAAGCCGCCGCCAGTTCCGCCCATCGTGTAGGCAGGACGAACCACGACCGGGTAGCCGATCTCCTGCGCCGCCGCCAACGCGTCCTCGACACTGTTCACGGTCTTGCTGGGCGCCATGCCGACGCCCAGGGAGTTCATCGTCTCCTTGAAGGCCTCGCGGTCCTCGCCACGCTTGATCGCATCGATTTGCACGCCGATGACCTTCACGCCGTATTTGTCTAGCACGCCTTTCTCCGCCAGCTCGCTGGAGAGGTTCAGCGCACTCTGCCCGCCCAGGTTCGGCAGCAACGCATCCGGCTTCTCGCGGGCGATGATCTGCTCCATGCGCTCAGCGTTCAATGGCTCGATGTAGGTATGGTCTGCCGTGCCGGGATCGGTCATGATGGTCGCCGGATTGGAGTTCACCAGCACGATCTCGTAGCCGAGGCTACGCAGAGCTTTGCAAGCCTGGGTGCCGGAATAATCGAATTCGCAAGCCTGGCCAATCACAATCGGACCGGATCCAATGATCATGACCTTCTTGATATCTGTGCGCTTGGGCATCTTGTCTCCTAAAAAAAATGAAACTGAAGAAATACCAGACCGCAGACTGCCACAGTGGAAATAGGCGATTTCAAAAACATGAGGTCTTGAAATTGCCTCAGAATGACAGACCATGAGGGTAAACTCACTTAATATAAAAGATAATTGCAAAATTGTCTCGCTTTCGCGCGTATATGCTTTATTCATGATAACATGTCATTTCATGACAATTTTGGACAATTTTGATGACTTTGGAATCAAAAATATCGTTTTTATTGGTTTGTTTTCTTGACATTGGGGTATTTGGAACTATGTTTTACAAGTTACGAAACTTCGTATCCCGAAGTCCCCCTTCCCCTTCCCCTTCGTCATCATGCCCTATAAACTCGCCATCGTAGGAGTCCGACACCAGCACATCTTCCAATTGCTGGCAGAGGCCGAAAAAATGAAGAATGTTGAGGTCGTGGCGGTCTGTGAAGAAAACCGCAAGACCCGTGAGGCGATGATTCAAGACGGCCGGGTGAAAATCACCCACTCCTCTGTGGATGCCATGCTGGCCGAGACGCCGTGCGACATCATCGGCATCGGCGACTACTACGGCCGCCGTGGTGCCTTGGTCATCCAGTCGCTGCGTGCAGGTCGTCATGTCTTGGGCGACAAGCCATTGTGCACTACTCTGGCAGAATGCGACAAGATTATTGAACTCTCTCGCCGCATGCATCTCAAGGTCGGTTGCATGTTTGGCTTGCGTTGGCAAGGTGCTCTCCAGCTGATGCGCAAGAAAATCCAAAATGGCGACCTGGGACAAATCCGCACCATCACCATCACAGGACAACATCCGCTGATGCTCAAAAAGCGGCCGGGGTGGTATTTTGAGCCAGGCAAGCATGGCGGAACCATCAACGACATCGGCGTGCACACCCTTGACACTGTTCAATGGCTTACCGGCGCCAATGTCGCCGAGGTGACTGGCGCACGCGTCTGGAACGGCAAGGCCTCCGCCACTCCTTGGTTCAAGGATTGTGCGCAGTTCATGCTTCGCCTCTCCAATGACGTCGGTGTCATATCAGATGTATCTTATTTATCACCAGATACTTGTGGCTATGATGTCCCGCAGTATTGGCGCATCACCGTTCATGGCGACAACGGCATGTTGGAATCCAACAGCAATGACACCAATGTGATGTTCGCCAATTCCAAAGACAAGAAGCCCCGTGCATTGAAGTCACCGCCCAACACCGAATCCAATTTCCTGCATGACTTCATTGCTGAGCTGGAAGACAAGCCGCGGCCAGGCCAACTTCTTTCTCCGTATGTCCTGCGCACCACCCGCGCTGCACTCCAGATTCAGCAGGCGGCTGACCAGAACAAGAGCTTCCCGTTTAATATTAAGTAGGGAAATGTCAGAGGACGAAAACGCAATACCGCGCATTGTCCAATGTCTGGGATGTGACGCAGGCTGTGAAGTCTATGTGAAGTTTCATGATGGTCAGCCCATCTGTCTAGGCGGCAACAACTGTCCCACCGGAGCACTATACGCCTGCGCCCAATGCCTCCCACCGCCGCCTGACAACACGAACCGTTAATTGCCAATTTGAAACCATGCCAGAACAACTGTTAGGAATCAATCCTGTAAACGAGGCACTACAGGCAGGACGTCGAGTCATCCACGAAATCCTGGTCGCGCAAGGCACGGAGAACAACCCGCGCATGCGAAAACTGGTTTCGGACGCTAAGTATCGCCATGTGAAAGTCACCACCATCAGCCGAGCAGACCTGGGGGTACGCTCTGGCACCCGTGAGAACCAAGGCGTAATGGCAATCTGCGAGCCCTTCCCCTATACGCCGTATGCGGAAATTCTTGGCGCTCCACGGATGGTGCTTCTGGACAACATCGAGGATCCGCACAACATCGGCGCAATCATGCGTACCAGCGAGGTTTTGGGCTGGGGAAATGTCCTTCTTCCAAGACGTGGCGCTGCTCTTGTGCTTCCATCGGTCGCGCGTTCTGCCGCCGGTGCCTGCGAATATCTCCGAATTGCGGTAAACTGCTCCAGCAACCAATATGTCAAGATTGCTCAGGAAGAAGGCTACCAGGTCGTTGCGCTGGATGGTGCAGGAAAGCACACGCTGGAAGAAGTTCAAGCCTCACATCCCGAAAAGCTCCTGCTGG
>JAFXSU010000056.1 GCA_017525435.1 Victivallales bacterium | reverse complement strand
TCCGCAGAATTTCCAACAACTCCGGGGTGGCCTTCCGCATGGTCAGCCATTTACGAAAGTTCTCCAGTTTTTCCTTTCGGACACCGCATCGAATGACGAACTCTTGCATGAGCGGAGGAAGACTGCGGAAACAAGCTTTGTAGAGCCGCTTGGGCGATTCCACTCGTGCACCCCGCATCACGCACCAGATGATATAATTCGGATCTGGATGAGGCACCAGCGTACCACCATCGCCATCCAATTGATTCAACGATTGGCACCCCCCATCCGAACACTCTCCCTTCCACCATGGGGCAGCCGGGAAGAACAACTTCAAGAGATTTGGCTTGCCGATGGCAAAGATACAGGCAGGCTTCACGAACAAGCCATCGACCCTATCCTCAATATCCGGTATTGCCCCATGAATGAGCAATAGTCTGACATTCTCCTCATTACCTCCAATGCAAGCGTTGGCCAGCGGTGTGGTTTCAAGATAATCGTCCAGAAAATCTTGAATCCAATAGATCGTATTGAGGATGCTTTTACCGTTGTGACTGTTCTGAATACATGCGAGCAATTCTCTAGGCGTACCCTCTCGGCAGAGTTGTAACAGCTGACAATATCGCTCATGTTCGAGTGATTCCGCACGTATTGTCTTTATAACTGTATGAGTGGCTTTCATTATGGTGCAATGTGCACTTCGTCAAAGAATTCAGAAACATAAGAGCCTCGCAGCCACCGAAGCAATGCACGGAAAGACTGCGGAGACTATTCAAGTGGGGTACCGACACGTTATGCCGTGTCGAAAATGCAAATCGTCATCAATTGCGGCATTGGTAGAGGATTGCACTGAAGATGAGTTCCATGGTGTCCGCGAGGAATTGCTTATCATTGCTGGCATCGTAGTTCCGGCGACAATCCTTGAGCACGCTAATCAGGCCATGCGGGGAGAAGATACTGTCAAGCAGTGAGAAGAATTTCTCCTTGGGAAACAATCCGGCAGACAGAAGCAATTTTTCCATCTTCGGGCGCCACTGCAATTCTTCGGGGATATCTTCCGCTCTTCGCAGAATTTCCAGCAACTCCGGAGCAGCCTTCCGCATGGTCAGCCATTTACGAAAGTTGTCCAGTTTTTCCTTTTGGACACCGCATCGCACGATGAACTCCTGCATAAGCGAAGGAAGTCGCTGGAAGCTATTGTCAAGGAAAAAACCGGGTCGTTCCATTCGTACGCCGCGCATCATGCACCAGATGATATAGTTTTCGTCATCAGGCAACCCGGCATTATATTCGTTCCTAGAATTAAACCGCCAGTGCACCTCGTCAGAACATGTTCCTTTCCACCATGGTTGAGACGGAAAAAACAGCTTCATTATCTGCGGTTTCCCAATGGCGTAGATGTAAGCCGGCATCAAGTGATAGCCTCCGATGTATTGCTCGATATCTGGCTTCACGCCAATCTCCAGCAGCAACTTGACATTCTCAAGATTGTCGCCGATGCAGGCCCATGTCAGCGGTGATGGCGCAACCATGGCGGCCATGGAAGTCGTAATGATATGTCCTGTGTTGAGGATTCTGCTGGAGTAACAACATTTCTGGATATAGGCAAGCAATTCGTCTGGAGTGCCCTTGCGGCAAAGTTGCAACATCTCGCTGTATCGTTCATATTCTGGAGTGCCCATCCGCATAGTAGTATGTTTGACTCCCATGTCTGTATCCACCTCCTGTTGTGGGTTGTTTGACAAAATGCAGAGTGACTGCTGAATAACAGCCTTTTTTGAACGGCAGACTAATGCTTACGCTCCCCACAGCCAACTTGCTGCTCGTCCTATTTTTCTCTCTTTCCGCCTGGATCTCCTCAAAAAAGCGTCCAAGATGCCGTTTGCGGCACTCTTCATTCCTTTTTCGAACTCTGGGGAGAAGGAATTTCGAGTTCAACTATCGCTTGCCAAGTGAGGCAATTGCGTCTGGCAAAGTGATGCTGCTCCACGCATAATACACGCTAAAAGTCTGTTTTCTTTCAATCCCCAAGATATTCCCTTGACATTTTCCCGACGGACTACTCCGCGCCGTCTTTCACCCAGGACCACCGGGCGCCCACTTTATGTCCGACCGCATCCGCATCGGCGATGGCCATCCGCAGAATCCCGACCATGACCTCATCGTCGAATTGCGCAAAATATGTCTTGCGGTCTTCCTCAATCCAGCTCTCAATCATCGCTCGGCGGGCTTGAATCGCCTGAAAAATTGGCTCGGCCTTTTCAAAATAACGGGCGGCCTTTTCCGCCCCTTCGCTGACCAGGAAATCCTCCGTGTTACACAGTCGGTCCGCCAACTTCACCAACAGCGTAGCCGTATTGGCATGGTCTGCGACATATTGGATGTAGGCTGCCTTGTCAGCGTGTCTGCCAGGAAGATTGCTGAGGATTTCAATGTCGCTCAGCACATCTTCTCCTGCCACCTCGGCGATTTCCTGTGGCATAACAATCGTGTCTTCGAGAAGGTCATGTCCCCAGGCGATGTCGAGAGTCCGCCAGCCTTCCTTCCCCATGTCATTGGTACACCCCCAAGACTCCAGACGCCGCACGATTGCACGTGGATGCTCAATGTACGGTATCTCCTTCCCTCCTACGATTCTCGGTTTCGTATCCCTGCCATGATATCTCGTGGCCAGTTCTTCCATCGTCATGTGTTTTCCCTTTTTTGTGTTTCCCATAAGATTAAAAAGAACAGAAACAGTTGTTCATTAGAAAGATGTGATTGCCACTCAAACCCGCAGGGCGGTCGGACAGTCCGGCTTCTCAATACTGACTGCGCTCGACGGCAGAAATGACTCTTCGATAGTCGTCATAGCCTTTGGACAGACGCTTCAGGACCTCATCCCGCATTTCAATCATCCGATCTTGGCATTTCTCGAAATCGTCGTAGGTCTCCTCGTCAAACCCTGGCTTGTATTCGTTGCACTCATTGCTGAAGGCAATCAACCATTCCACGAAAACATCGGGGTTTTCCGCAAACAACTGGTATTTCTCGTCGTCGCTTTCCGCCTCATCGATCCTCTTTTGGATTGCACGGCATCTCCCGTACCGAGCCTAAGCGATGAAACCCTCGTCCCGCATCGTGAAGAAGACGATTGGGATGAGAGTTCTGCAATAGCCTCAGAAATATGGCTTCCAGCCGCAAACTGCATTGGAGAAACAGTAGCCCTTCGGATAGAAGAAATTCACCGGGTGGGCATCGAAATTGTCATCTTTGGAGGCGGAGTAGCACCACACACCGCAACGCCAATGGTGATTCTGGCCATTGATTACCGCAAGAACCAGGCTGAGATGAGCTTCTCCCGTATGTTTTTTTTGCTCCTCCGCCAATACCACAGCTTGTAAAATCTTTGCATAACCGGGCACCGCGCGTAATTCTGCTCCGCTTCTGCATTGCAGGAATATTCGCATTGCTTTCTGCATCTCCACATCATCGGGGAAAAGCTCAGCCGGAGTGTATTTCGTGTAGTTCCCGGTATCCTCACGGTTTCCCCATGTGAACGCCTCATGGATAACATAGACCATCAGAAAGTCCTCGCCAGCGTCCTTTGCCGCCAGACACTCATCCTCGTAATATGGCAACGGAAAGGCCGTTTTCTCTAGTGCCCCATCCAGTGAACTTGCTGTTTCCGACTTCACGGGAAACCCAATCTGGAAAGCCCAAGACAGCTTTTCTTCCGCCCGGGAACGAACATGCCTCCGCAAACGCCAAAGATTCAAATTGCAGAGTCCGCCCAGGCAGACAAGGCAATACTCCCCCGGAGAGACCACAAAACTCCCCGTTCCGTCCTCGGTCTCCTCGCAGCGGAACTCCTTGGCGGCAACCATCAATCCAACCAGGCGGACATGTCCACCTGACTCGACCTCTTGACGACGCAGAAGACGTGCCAGCTCCAGGCATTTTAATGGATCCATGCGGTCCATCTTATGCTTTTGCGCATAAATGGCATACAGTTTCGACATTTGCTGTTCCTCCTCTGATTAGGCGTTTTTGTGATTGTTGTCCCATTCCGCGATTGCTTCCTTCGCCGTTTTCTCTCCACGCATCACAGCAGTGATAGACGAGCCGAAATCCTGGAATGAAGTGACCATGCCGCCAGTCAGGAAACCCAATGCGGTTTCAGCATCTCCCACAAAGGCTCCAATGTAGATGCACTGCTTAAATATGACCTTGCCAGTCGTATAGTCCAGCTCAAACCCGCCTAAAGGGATTTGCTGATTCGCAAACATCAGCAATTCTGCCAGAGCCGACAAATAAGTCGATGGGCATTTATCTCCCGGAAAGTACGCCAGCACCAAGATAAAGCGCGCCGCCCCGGCAAGGACAACTGCCTCAATCTCCTCGGAGCCTTCGGACAACGGCCAGAACACATGGAAAATTTCCTTTTCCTCGTCATAGTCGTATTCTACATCATTTTGCTCAAAGTACTCGCAAATCAATGACACAGCGTGCCCGTGAAGTTTCTCCGGAGAAAAGAAAGACAAACGCCTTGGGCCCTCTTCGTTAGCCTCATCGCCGTCAGCATCAAAATCTTCCGAGGAATCATCGTCGCCTTCGAACTGATCCGAAGAATCATCCCGCATAAGAATTGGAATCAGGAGATTAACCAAACCGCATTTTTCGTCGTAGGAAAGCTTCATGACCTCGGAAGCCGCAGTATCATCATCTTCGCAGAGCGCACTGCAAAGCATCACTTGCGCAAAACTGTCAAGGCCCTCCCGCAAAAGCTTCCGTTGAAGTTCCACGGGCAATTTTGCAAGATGCGGCAACAACTCCAGCGGGAACGATCTGGTCTTCGCATCATCTTCGTCCAGAAAATTCTCAAGCTGCTCAATGTCTTCTTCTTCGATTAATTTGTGTAAACGGAGTTCTTCATTATCTGGTCGTGGCTTATTTTCGCTGTTTTCGAAATTCACCTTCAGAAAAACATAGATTTCAGAGTTCTCCCCGGCCTTCCAGAGCGCCAATTCAAGTGCCTCGCGGCGCAATGACTTTGGCAATGCCATCAGTGCCAGCATCCGAGCTGTTTCTATCCAAAGCGACTGAAATTCATGGGTGAGGAAGACATCCGGTCGAGAAAGCATCTCGCCATCGAGTACCGCTCCGATAATCTCACGGTTGTCGCCCTTTTTTACCAGTTCTTCCAAAGTGTCTTTCGGTGTAAATTTCTTCATTTGAACTCCTTGGTCGTCGTGCGGTTTAGCCAAATGTCATTGCAGAAAATGACATCTAGCTGAATCCGTGAATTTTGGGTGGACGTACTGCCGGCGTCACCCCAACAAATTCCTTCGGCGATGGCGCCGATGCTGCATCCCCTAACCAAATTCACGGTTTAAGGGTGTATCTTAAAAACATCCTTAACATCCCCCCCTTTGACGAAATCCTTTGTTTCCAGTGCTCGATGAACCAAGTGGAATGAATCTCGTGGAGGACGGCTCCACTATGTACCATACCGTCAGAATCAGTTTTTGTTTACTCGCCAGTCACGAATGTCCCAAAAAACTGCGCAACACGCAAAAACTGGTCCTCGCGATTTATAAAATTCGCACACTTTAGGATCCTCCAGGTCCCACCGGGACGACAGACATCAGACGACAGACGTCAGCTAGTCAGGTCTCTAGTCTCTGGACTCAGGACTCTGACCCACCAGACACGCTGTCAGGGGACTTTCGCCGCCCGATGGCCGCTACGGCCGCCCAAGGGGACTTCGGCGGGAGGCCAGACGACGGGACGTAAGATGTCCCGCCCGGCGGAAATTTAGCCACAGACCGTTCAGAGAATAAAGTCGGTAAAATTCTTTCGGGAAATGACTTGGAAGGCGGCATCAGGGTAATTCTCCCGCCAGAGTGGCGGTGCGGAAGTACTCGGCTTGTTGTACTTGATTTCGTAGCCGAAAAGTCGCCCGTCGTGTTCCTCAACCAGGTCGATTTCCTGGCGTTCATAGGTTCGCCAGAAATAGTTGTTGGAATGCATCCGCTGGTACTCCTGCTTCTTCATGCGTTCGGAGACAATGAAATTCTCCCACAAGGCGCCGACATCGTTCCCGTTGCGCAGGGAAAGTGGATTGAAGTTGTTGATCACCGTGTTCATAATGCCATTGTCACGGAAATAGTATCGGCTTGTCTTGGTCACCTCACTTCGCAGATTTCGCGAGAAGCCCGGCACCCTGAAAATCACGAATGTCTTCTCCAACAGGTCAAGATAGCGTTCCACGGTCAGGCGATTAAGCCCTAGGCCAGTGCCCAGTTCTGTGATGGAGACCTCCTTCCCCACCTGAAACACCAGCAGGCTCAGCAGCCGATGAATCTTGTCCGCATTCCGCAAGCGCTCGAAGGCCAGGATATCCTTGAAGAGATAGGCATCGCACAACTCGCGCAAGGCATCTGCCTTGTCATGCAAGTTTTCGGTGGTAAGGATTTCGGGATAGGAGCCATAGACCAGCAGTTCGTCCAGCCGCTGGCGCAATGCCATATTGCCCAAATCCCCTGCAAGTTCCATCGCGGAGACGGGGTAAAGCGTCGCAGTGCGGCGACGCCCCGTCAGCGGTTCGCCCAAATCGCTGGCCAGTTGGAATGACGAAGAACCGGAAGCGATGACTTTCACCTCTGGGAGTGAATCAACCAACAATTTCAGTCCCGCACCCACTCTGGCAAGGGCCTGCGCCTCGTCAATGACGACCAGTTCATATCCAGAAAAGGCACCTCGGATAAGCCCCACGTCTGAAGATTCCAACACTTCCTTGACCGAACGGTCCTCGCCCGTTCCATAAAAGTAGCGACCGCCATGCCAGTTCTGAAGGAAATCCGACAATAGCGTGGTCTTGCCTGCACGACGTGGACCATAGAGAGCCAACACCTTCCCTGGCTGAAGCATAGAGGCAATCTGGTCAAGATAATAACGGCGAATTTTCATTGGCATCCTCCCTTTGTTACGATTTATATCATAACACGCCAAGCCAGGATTGCCAATCAAAGTGTGCGAATTTTAGCAAATTCCATCAGTTATAGTATGCAAATTTATAAAATTTCACACACTTTATATAACGGAATTTTCAAAAATTCGCACACTTTAGGATTCTTCAAAGCCCGGCGGGACGACAGACGTCGAACGGCACTTCATCACTCCGCCTTGCGGATGAAGTACCCCCGTCCAGGTTCGGTCTGCGGCTCGACACGATGGAAGACGCCTTCCTGCCACTGCCAGAGTTCGTTCCCCTCCAACGTGGCCGCCGGGAAGCCCCCATAGGGCTGCCAGCCATCGCCCTGCGGCAACGGCATCACGGCGGCCTCGCCCGTCACGACAAGCCGACCAGCCTCCGAGGCATAGAGCCAGTAGAGGCCGTCTGCCGTGAACTCTGTCACCCGGACATAGCACTCGTTGTCGACATCCAGCGTCATCGCGGAGAATTTCTCAAGCCTCACGATGGACTCCTCGTCCGGCGTGAGGCTCAGCACCACCGGATTCCAGCCTTTTTCCAAATGCAAGACTCGTTGTATTGCAGTGTCTTCCAATGGTTTTTCAATTAATTCACAGATTACGGAAACCGCCTCGGCGGGCATCGTGAAGGTCGCGGTCAAGTCATCCGCCGCCGTGAACTCCACGGCAGGGTCGCCGCTCCACGAGGCCTTCCAGAACTCAGGATTCTCGCCTTCCGGCAGGAGCACCGTCAACGTCACCTTCTTGCCAGGAAGCGCCTGGAAGTCCGTCTCCGTGCAGCCCTCCGGCACGACTTCCTGGCAGAAAGGCATCCCCTGCGCGTAGAAGAACTTCGGCGACCACGCGGAGGAATACTCCGGCTCCTCCAGCCACAGCTCGTAGCCAATCACGATGGGAACGCTTTCGTCGCCATCCAGGTTGGTGTCTCCGCCATGCGTGTCATCGTCGATATGCGTGAAAACGCAGGCGCCCAGGGAGAGCTGTCCGCCCTCGTCCACCAGCAGTCCCGTACCTTCGCAGAACTTCACGATGGCGTCGTCCGCAATGGTCAGCGTCACACCGGACGGCACGCGCACCGCGTATTGGACAACGTGGACCTTCGAGGCGTCCCACGTCTCATTGGCCTCCAGGCAACCGCCGTGGACGGCGATGTCAGGCGCGTTCAGCACCGCCAGTGTCGCGTCGTAGGTCTGTCCGCCTTCGTGAAGCGTCGCGGTGTAAAGACCGTCCGGCACCGCCGTGCTGTCCCACTCCGGCGTGTCAATTCCGCCGGCTGGCTCGCCCGCGCGGGTCGCCAGTTCGATGGAGGCTCCCGCGTCAGCCTCGACCGCCACCCGCGAGACCGTCGCCGTGCCTCGCGTCAGCCATCCGCCGAAGGAGTCGCGGAGGTCCAGCACATTCGTGTAGCTGTTGGAATTGCCGCCGCCTGAAGCGGGGACATTTTCCTGCGCCAGTACAAGCGTGAAACCAAAAGCAATTGTCAAAATGAAAATGATTTTTTTCATCATCAGGTTGATTGTCTTTTATGAAATGAAAGGATGCAAATGGCAGGTCCTTGCGGTTCAAGATTGCTCAAGGGAGGAAAAACGCAACACGGAAACCCGTGCAGGCGGGCCTACCGTCATTAATATCACCAGAACGCTCCCCAGAACGACAGTATCTGGCATCGGACTTCCAACTACCTCCACGAATGACGTGTGCGTCCTGAAGTGATACACAGGGGGGGCCCACTGGATCGACGACCGCCGCTGTCCCCAGGTCCAACACCGACTTGTCCACGCACCATTCATAGACATTGCCGTGCATATCGTAGAGCCCCCAGGCGTTCGCAAGGTAACTGCCCACCTTCGCCGTCCCTTTGTTCGTAGCGACAATATCATAATCGTAGGAGTCGGACATTTGAGGCGGATCGGGGAAATAGTATCCGTTGTTGTACTTGTACCGTCCCACCCTGCTCATTTCCTGACACTCATATTCGTAGCTCAGGTTCTCTCCGGAGTTCAGCGCGGTGGTGGTACCCGCGCGGCAAGCATACTCCCACTGTGCCTCGGTGGGCAGGTCGAGGACCAAGCCCGTCTTCGCCTGGAGGATTCCGAAGAAGGAGTTTGCCTCCACCGTGTGCCCATATGTCGTCCAACCGAAGCCAACAGGTGTGTGTCCACGCAGTTGCCCGTAAGTAACTGCATCCACAGGGCGGGTGGCGTAGTAGGCCGCGTTGCTGAACCAACTGGATCTATCGCCAGTCACCAGTTCGAATTGCCTCTGAGTGCACTCGAAGAGGCCGATGAAGTAGTCCTTCGTCAGTGTCACTGTATGCTGCTTATCGTCAATATAGCCACCCAGCTCACCTTTCGGGACGCCCATCAGGAAGGTGCCTGCGGGGATGTGCCTCAGCCACAGTTCCGTCGTTCGGCAAGTGTCGTCCGACAAATTGGGAGGCCTGTCAGTGAAGCGGTACGGGAAGTTCTCAGCAGACGTCCCGCCTGAGAGGTCAATCACCAGGTAGGTCAGTGGCTTCGGCGCGACTGTCGCCGTCACGCTGACCGGCTCGTCCGGCATCAAGAAGAACGCCGAAATGCCCGACTGCACGAACTCCACTTCCGGCGAGAATTTCCAACTGACACCTGCCACCCCGTTCGCCTCCATCCACTCCGGCAGGATCGCCGTCACTGCGACGACCTCGCCAGGCATCGCATCGGGAGACACGGTATTCGCACCGGAAGTTGTAATCTGATATCTGCCTGTCCCTGTCGGGGAGATGCGTCCCGCTACACGGAAACCGTTCTTGTTGGATTGGAGTGATGGGTCAAGGTAGTTTTGGCGGCACGCGGAACGGCATAACTGCGCATCGAAGTTCCAGTTCCCACCGCGAAGCACGCGGGCTACGCCTGCCGGAGCCCCCTTGGGATTGGTTACAGCGGCGTCCACCATATCTTCCTTCTGCCAGTCCAGGCACCACTCCGTGACGTTTCCGTGCATATCGTAGAGTCCCCAGGCGTTCGGAAGGTAACAGCCCACCTTGGTATGTTCGGAATAACTGCCTTTGCCGTCGGAACAGTTGTAGGAGTATCTTCCCACCGCAGCCATATTCGCGTCCTGACCAGTGGCGGTCAGGTTCTTTCCGGAGTTCAGGGCAGTGGTGATGCCGGCACGGCAGGCATATTCCCACTCCGCCTCGGTCGGAAGATCGAGGAGCAAGCCCGTCTTTGCCCGGAGAATGCCCATAAAGGAAGACGCGTCCACCGCATATCCGCTGGCAGGCCAGCCCGCGCCAGCCTGCGCCCCGCGAATCATCTCGTAGGAGACGCGATCGACCGGGCGTTCGTTCCCCAGAAGCTCAGATGGATTGTCGCCTGTCACCAGTTTGTACTGCATCTGCGTGCACTCGAATACGCCAATGTAGTAGTCCTCCGTCAAAGACACCTCGTGCAGCGTCTCGTAGGTTTTCCGCCCCACCTCGTCCGCTGGCGAACCCATATGGAAGATACCGGAGGGGATTCGGCGGAGCCACAGTTCCGTCGTCCGACACGTGTTGTTTGACAAATCCGGACCATCAACGCTGTAACGGTATGGGAAGTGCTCTGCCGTCGCCCCGCCCGAGAGGTCGATGACCAGGTAGGTGTTTGTCGGGATGCGAGTCGTGCAACGGAAGCCGTAGTTGACCATTTGGCTGTTGGACAGGTCGGCGTCCCTGCTCGCGGAGCGGCAGTTTGAGGCTGGGTTGCTACTTTGTCCGCCTCGAAGCACACGGTTCGAGCCCGTAATGGCCCCTCTGGGGTCGGTGACTGCCATTGCGGGATACTCGCCAAACCAGTCCAGACACCATTCCGAAACATTGCCATGCATATCGTAAAGCCCCCAGGCATTCGGGAGGTAACAACCCACTTTGGTATGGAAAGAGTTGGAGCTGTTGAAGAGGTACCTACCCACTTCGTTCATATTCGCATCCTGGCCGGTGGAAGTCAGGTTCTTGCCGGAGTTGAGGGCGGTGGTGGTGTCTGCCCGGCAGGCATATTCCCACTCCGCCTCGGTGGGCAAGTCAAAGGTCAGCCCCGTCTTCGCCTGGAGCACGCCCATAAAGGAGGCCTGGTCCACCATATGTCCGATGACAGGCCAGCCTGCACCTGGCTTCGACCCCATACCGCGAATCATATCGTAGGTGACGCAATCCACCGGGTTGGTGGTGCCGACTTTATAGGATGGATTGCTCCCCATCACCAGTTCGTACTGCTTCTGGGTACACTCAAAGACGCCGACATAGAAGTCCTGTGTCAGAGTCACTTGATGCTGGTCTTCGTAGGAGCGTCTTCCCAACTCGTTCATAGGCGCCCCCATCACGAAGGTGCCGGCGGGAATGTGCCGCAGCCACAGTTCCGTCGTCCGGCACGTGTCGTTCGACAAATCCGGACCGGTTTTGCTGTAGCGGTACGGGAAGCGCTGCGCCGCAGTCCCACCCGAAAGGTCGACGACCAAATAACTCTTCGACTTCGCCATAACGGTCGCAGTCGCCTTGACCGCCTGACCGGGCATCGTGAAGTACGCAGAAAAACCCTCCTGCCTGAACTCCACCTCCGGCGAGAAGTGCCAGGTGACTTCCGCATCGGACGCCTGAATGCCCTCCGGCAGGGTCGGGTAGACCATAACCAACTCTCCCTTCGGAGCGTTCGGGACATTGGCTTCCCCGCCAACGCACGTCAACTCATAGGTCCGCGCCGCGACCGTCGCCGTCACCTCGAGCGGTTTGCCGGGCATCGTGAAAAACGCCGACAGGCCACTCTGCGTGAAATTGACCGACGACGAGAAGCGCCAGGTGACGACCGCCTCGGACTCCGGCAAGCCACTCGGCAGGATCGCCGTCATCCTGACCACCGCGCCCGCCATCGCCTCGGACACCGCGGCAGTCGCGCCAGAAATGGTAATTGCGTATTTCTCCACCTCTCCCGCGAGGCGAGCCGTGCAACGGAAACCATTCTGGCTACGGGTGTTTGACGAAGTGACGTTATTCCGGTTTGCAGAGCGGCAGCCCGCCGCGCCGTCATCCCAGCCACCACCTCGAAGAATCCGCCACCCACTCGGAGCGGGGCCCCCTGGGTTGGAAACCGCAGAAGTGGGATAGGCGCCATACTCGTCTAGGCACCATTCCCTGACGTTGCCGTGCATATCGTAGAGCCCCCAGGTGTTCGGGAGGTAACTGCCCACTTTGGTATGGTAGGAGGTGTAGCCGCCCTTGCCGTCGGATTTATTGTAGTCGTATCTTCCCACTACGTCCATATTTGCGTCCTGGGCGACGGAATTCAGATCCTTGCCGGAGTTGAGGGCGGTGGAGGTTCCCGCGCGGCAGGCATACTCCCACTCCGCCTCGGTCGGCAGATCGAAAATCAGCCCCGTCTTCGCCTGGAGGATGCCCATAAAGGAATCGCCGTCAACGGTATGCCCGTGGGTCGGCCAGCCCGCGCCGGCATAGGAACTGGTACCGCGGATCATATCATAGGAGACATATTCCACCGGACGGGTATTGCCCCTATTAACAGATGGCTTTTTCCCCGTCACCAATTCGTACTGTTTCTGAGTGCACTCGAAGACGCCGATGTAATAGTCCTGCGTCAACGTCACCCGGTGCGAAACCTCATCGTCCTTTCGTCCCATCTCGCTCGTCGGTGAGCCCATCGTGACCCCCCCCGCCGGGATTCGGCGGAGCCACAGCTCCGTGGTGCGGCACGTGTCGTCCGCCAGATTCGGCGGATCGGCACTGTAATGGTACGGGAACGTCTCCGCAGACGTCCCACCCGACAGGTCGACCACCAGATAGTCCCGTGATTTCGCCGCGACTGTCGCCATCACCACAACCGGCTCACTGGGCATCTGGAAGGACGCCGACAGGTTATTCGTGGAGTACTGCTGTGCCGGCGAGAAGTACCAGGTGACGCCCTCCACATCGGCCGCCGCCAGTCCATCCGGCAACTCCGCCGTGACCATGACAATCTGATCCGCAGGAGCCTCCTGGAGATTGGAGACGCAGCCAAAACACGTCACGGCATAGGTCTTCTGCGCAATCGTTGCCTTCACCTCAATCGGACTGCCGGGCATCGTGAAACTCGCCGACGTGCCATTCTGAGAGAACGCCAACGATGGCGAGAACTGCCAGGTGACAACCGCCTCGGACTCAGGCATCCCTTGCGGCAGGTTTACCGTCACCGTGACCGGCGTGCCCTTTGCGGCCTCCGTCGCATTGGCTACACAACCTGTGCAGGTCACCGGATAGGTCCGTGCTACGACCGTCGCCGTCACGTTGACCGGCTCGCCGGGCATCGTGAAGACCGCAGACAATCCGTCCTGCGTGAACGCCACTGTCGGGGAGAATTGCCAGGTGACGATTGCCTCGGAGGCCGAAATCCCCGCCGGCAGGACCGCCGTCAGCACAACCACATCGCCAGCCACGGCCTCGGGAAACTCTGTGTACGCTCCAGAAAGGGTAATTGCGTATGCGCCCTCCTCTCCCGGAATGTGAGCCATACAACGGAACCCCGTTTCATTGCGGGTGCTAGACGAGCTAAGGTTTGAGCGGTATGCGGAACGGCAGCCACCCGCACTGTTGTCCCAGCCACCGCCGCGAAGAATCCGGTACCCCGCCGGAAGAGGACCCACTGGGTCAGAAACCGCAGAAGTGGGATAGGCACCATACTCGTCCAGGCACCACTCCCTGACGTTGCCGTGCATATCGTAGAGTCCCCAGGCGTTCGGGATGTAGCTGCCCACTTTGGTATGCTGAGCGGTGAAACCGCCTTTGCAGTCGGATTGGTTGTAGTAGTACCTTCCCACCTCATCCATATTATCGTCCTGGACGGCGGAATTCAGATTCTTGCCGGAGTTCAAGGTGGTAGTCGTCCCCGCGCGGCAGGCGTATTCCCATTGCGCTTCCGTCGGAAGATCGAAGACGAGTCCTGTTTTCGCCTGAAGGATGCCTATAAAGGAGGCTCCGTCCACCGTATGCCCATAGACAGGCCAGCCCGCACCCGCCTGCGAACTTGTCCCGCGGATCATGCTGTAGGAGACTTTTTCCACCGGACGGGTGTCACCCGAATAATTCGATGGCTTGTTTCCCGTCACCAGTTCGTACTGCTTCTGGGTGCATTCGAAAACGCCGATGTAGAAGTCGTGCGTCAGTGTCACCTCGTGCTGGATTTCCTCTTTCTCCCGTCCCATCTCGCTCGTCGGCGAGCCCATCGTGAAGGTGCCCTTGGGGATGCGCCTCAGCCACAGTTCCGTCGTCCGACACTTGTCGTCCGTCAGGTCTGGCGCATTATTCGTGTAGCGGTACGGAAAGCTCTCCGCCTCTGTCCCGCCCGAGAGATCAATGACCAGATACGCCTTCGGCATAACCGTCACTGTCGCCGTCGCCTTGACCGCCTCATTGGGCATCGTGAACGTCGCCCTCAGGCCGTCCTGAGTGAACTCCACCTCTGGTGAGAAACTCCAGGCGACCACCGCCTCAGCCTCATCCATACCCTCTGGCAGGACCGCCGTCACCGTGACCTCATCGCCTTTTGCCGCCTTCGCGACATCGGCGGCGCAGCCGACGCACGTCACCTCGTAGGTATCCATCACGATGTCGGCATAATTCTGAATCATGCCACCCATCGTGATGGTGAAGGAGGACGAGTTGAGGTCTGGCTCGTCCTCCGCCACGTACCACGTGACCGTGTAGGGGCCGCCCGCCTTGACGGGCTCCGTGATTCCAGGCCCGAGCAAGGCCGTAATCGGCACGTTGACGTCGCGGTCGTTGTCGTGTCCAGAGAGTAGCACGAGGACTTGCGCGTCTGGATTCTCGCAATCCACATAATAAGTGATGTCCACAAGCCCGTTCCAGGGCCAGCGTGCTTGCCACGAGACATTGTAGATGGTCACCTGGGCGGCATTGGACAGAAACACCAATGCGAATGCCGCAAGAATGCCAAACACCCCGATGAGTTTCTTCATGATTTTTCCTCGTAACAACATTGTTTTTAAAGAATAAATGAAATTCTAATCGCTTCGGGCGTCGGACGACAGGGGGCCAAATCGCAAATTGGTTTAGCAAAGAAGTTCAGAGGAGGACGATTTCAAAGCATGGAAATCGCAAGAACTACAAAAGCTATCCGTGGTCGTCAATCTGCGCTTTAGACCTTATTATAATATGACTTAGCGATTTTGGGGACGGTGATTCACGGTATTTGGTTTCTCGACAAGTCAGTTAAAAGCCATCGAAGTGGCAAACGTGAAATCTGACGTTTCCGCGATTCTTGAAAGCCTGGCGGGACGTCGGACGTCGGACGTCAGACGGCAGACGACGGATTCAGGTCCTCGGGGAGGATGTACATCGCGCCGGTGCGGAGAGTTCCCTCGGCCTCATAGACTTGCTGTAGCATCCGCTGGAGCTTGGTTTGCGGCGGCTGTGCCGTCGGAGCGGTATTCTGGTGCCCGAAGGCGAAGAACATTCCGTCGCGGTTATCGTTGCCACGCACCCCGGGAGCGCAGTGGAAGCGCCTCTGGAATGCCGCCATGTTGCCCTCCTGAGCGAACTTCCGGAAGGCGGGGTTGAGAATCCAGGAGTTGCAGACGAACATCGGCACTTCACGGTGTAGATATTTTCGGAAGAAAGCAAACGCCTCGCGCAGAGACTCTTCCACCGCTGTCAACGGCATGCGTTCACCGCCGGGGATGTGGATGCTGGGCACCAAATCCCACGGCGATGCAACCGGACGGAACTCGCGGCGGTCCACGGTCAGCGTCTCCGCGATACGGGCGTAGCCCTCGCCATCCAGCGGGATGCCGATGACGTTCGTGCCCTCCTCGCGCACGAACGATACCACCTTCACTGCGCTGTCCGGCACGCCGCCGTGAACCGCCAGACCATCCGCG
>JAFXSU010000005.1 GCA_017525435.1 Victivallales bacterium | reverse complement strand
TTGAAGTGCCGGATGGTCGAGACGGGGCCCGTGTGGAGGAGCTTGCCGCGCCGCACGACGCGGATCTGGCCCTTGGCGGTGACGACGCCGTCCAGGACGAGGGACCCCGCCACGACGCCTTCCTTCCCGAGGTCGAGCGCCTTCTCGAGCGGGATGTTCACGGAGATGTCCATCATCTCCTTCTCGAAGCGGCGGCCGTATTTGAGGAGCTTCTCGTCCCACGCGGACATGCGGAACCCCATGGACTGCTTCTCCAGAGTATCGCGGTATTCGGAGTAGAGGCGGATCATGGTATCCATCAGCGTCCGGTGATCTTCGCGTGTATCCTTGTTGACATTCTGCTTGAGACGCGAAAGTGAACCGAAGGGCTCGATGTGCCCGCCAGAAAGGTAGAACTGTCCCTCGGTAATGTAGCCGGTGTTGTCGGGCACGGGATGCGTCACGTCGTCGCCAGGCATGGTTGTCACCGCCAGGATGGTAATGGAGCCGCCGTTTTCGCCCCGGAACTGCACCGCCTTCTCATAGCGGGAAGCCAGCTGGCTGTAGAGGTCTCCCGGGTATCCGCGGTTGGAGGGAATCTGCTCCATCGTGATCGCGATTTCCTTCATCGCATCCGCGAAGTTGGTCATGTCGGTCAAAAGCACCAGCACGCGCTTGTGCTCCTCGACCGCAAAGAACTCAGCCGTGGCCAGCGCCAGATCCGGCACCAACGTGCACTCCACCGTGGGGTCGCTGGCGGTATGCACGAACATCACCGTGCGAGGCAAAGCGCCATGCTCGTCCAGCGTATTGCGGAAATAGAGGTAGTCGTCGTATTTGAGTCCCATTCCGCCAAAGACAATCACATCGACTTCGGCCTGCATCGCAATCCGTGCCAGCAATTGGTTGTAGGGTTCGCCGGGAATCGAGAAAATCGGCAGTTTCTGGCTTTCCACCAATGTATTAAAGACATCAATCATCGGAATGCCCGTACGAATCATCTTCTTCGGGACGATTCGGCAGGCCGGATTCACCGACGGACCGCCAATCTCCACCAGATGATCCGTCAACTCCGGACCGTTGTCACGCGGAGTGCCATTGCCAGTGAAAATGCGCCCCAGCAGGTCGGTGGTCGCCGAAACCTGCATCGGATGCCCAAGAAAGCGCACTTCGGAATCCGTCGAAATGCCTCGAGAACCGCTGAACACCTGCAAAGACACACGCTTCCCCACCAGGCGAATGACCTGGGCCAGAGAACTCTGGCTGCCGGAACGAACCTCAGCCAATTCACCGTTGAAGACATTCTCGGCCTCCAGCGTGATGACGTTGCCGCTAATCTGGATGATTCGATGGTAAATTTTTCTCATCGGGGCACCTGTTGAAAATGAATTTAATAATAACTAGTTGCTATTCAACAAGTTATCAATTGTTTTTTCGCCGGACTCAAATTCCGCGCTCTGCCATGGCGTGTAGTTCCAGTCGATGAATGCCTGGCGCAACTGGTTGAAGTAGTTTCGCGCGACGGTCTTGTCGTCAAAGGTGAATTCGCGCCTAAGCACTTCCAGCACCTTGGTAAAGACATGGCGCTGCCGTTCCGAGGAACACGCGCTGTCAATGGGATCGAAGGTATTCTGCTGAAGGTAAACCGCATCCAAAAACTCTCCCTTGAGGTAGATGACGAAGTCCTCGATGGGCGTTCCCTCTTCTCCAACGACCATCATCATCTGATTCACTTCATTCCCCTTGCGCAACATCGCACGTGCTTCTGCGACATCCTCTGCGGGGACTAGGCTGTGGTATTTGCTCCAGGATTCCAGCGGATGGATGGATGGATAGCGGCGGGCGTTTGCACGGTCGCGCGAGAGTCCAAGGAAAGCACCCACGACTTTCAAGGTGGCTTGGGTCACCGGCTCCTCGAAATTTCCGCCGGCGGGCGAGACCGCTCCGCAGATGGTCACAGAGCCTTTGGACCCATCTCTGAGCCGCACGAGTCCCGCGCGCTCGTAGAAACTGGCAACCAGCGACTCCAGGTAGGCGGGGAAGGCCTCTTCGCCTGGAATCTCTTCCAACCGCCCCGACTCCTCGCGCAATGCCTGAGCCCAACGGGAAGTCGAGTCGGCCAGGAGCATCACGTTCAGCCCCATCTGACGATAGTATTCGGCGATGGTCACGCTGGTATAGATTGAGGACTCGCGGGAGGCAACCGGCATGGAACTGGTGTTGCAGATGATAATGGTACGGTCAATCAATTTGTGACCAGTACGGGGGTCTTCCAGAACTGGATATTCTTGGAGGATTTCGACGACCTCGCCGGCACGTTCACCGACTGCCGCCACAATCACGATGTCCGCCTCGGAACGCTGAGCCAGACCATGCTGGAGCACGGTCTTTCCGGCTCCGAAAGGTCCTGGCGTGCAAAAAGTTCCACCTTTGGCAATCGGGAAGAATGTGTCGATGGTGCGGAACTGCGTCACCAACGGCTCCTCCGGCAAAAGCTTTTCCTTATAGGTACGAATCGGAACACGCACAGGCCAGGACTGCACCATCCGAATTTCACGCTCCTCGCCGGCTTCGTTCTGCGCCTTGGCAACCACGGTGCGGATGTTGTAGTCCCCCGCCGCGATGGTCCAGGTGATTTTCCAGACGCCCTGCCAGCCGAATGGAACCATAATCCGATGGTGGAAGATGCCTTCTGGCACCCAGCCGACCTCGTCGCCGGCCTGGAGTTCGGTCCCCACGGGCGCAGTCACGCTGTAGCTCCAAGTCTTTTCGGTATCAAGTGGATAGAGGTATGTCCCACGCTTGAGGAAAAGCGACTCTTCGGCCAGGCGAGGCAGCGGATTCTGAAGTCCGTCGAAGACCTGCGTGAGTAAACCGGGGCCCAGCTCCACGGAGAGCAGCTGGTCGGTGAACTCCACGGCATCGCCAACTTTGATGCCACCAGTTGCTTCAAAGACCTGCATGTCCGCCTCACGGCCACGAACGCGGATGACCTCGCTCTTCAGGCGGGAACCGTCGGAAATCTCGACATAGCCGACCTCGTTCTGACGCACGCTGGTGTCAAAGGCCACGGAGACCAGGTTGCCATTCACGCCGGTGACCCGGCCCGTCTTGATGTTCGCATCACTCATGGGTTCGTTATCCTTCCGTCTGCACCCGATGGGCGGCGGCTTCCGCCAGACGGGCCTTGATGATTTCTTCAAAGACTGCTTTGCCACTCTCAGCGGAGTAGCGTCGGTGCGTCTCCAGCAACTGCAATTTCAGGGCATAAAGCACTAGCGTATCAAAGCAAAAACGGTTTAGGGGCTGCAGTTCCTCCAGCTTCGCCCACTGAAGTGCCTCCCAGCCCTGCTGACGTTTCCAAGTGCTCTTTTCCTCCAGCACGGTCCCCAGGCGCTTAAGGTCGCCAGCATAGCTGTTCAACTCCTCCTCACGCAGGAATTTACGGGCATCGGTCTTCAGTATGCGCGCCCGAAACGCCACAATCGCATTTCGCATCGCGGTCTGCCACCCATACCACTCGCGTACAACCGCATTCCCCAAGGCATCCGCAGAAGGACTGGCGGGCGGACACAGCGAAAGCTCCGTCAGCATGGCACATTCCTGTTCGGTCAAAGCCTCGTGGCATCGGGCAAGGAACTCCGACAACTTTGGGGCACCCTCCCCCGTGGCCTTCAGGCTCGGCAATGTACTAATGAAATAATAGAGGTCTAATGCCATCTAAAGAATGAGGAATGAGGAATGAGGAATGAGGGTTCCCGCAGGAAGGCGGGGACGGCAGCCGTATTCCGCAGGGGGCGTGGGCACTGTTCCGCAGGAGGGCGGGGGGCACTGTCCCGCAGGGGTGCGGTGGGCACTGTCCCGCAGGGGTACGGGGGCACTGTCCCGCAGGGGTACGGGGGCACAGCAGGCCCCCGTAGGATTTGTAGAGTACAAATCAGAGAAATGCCAAGGCTTCCGTGCGGTTGGGTTCAGGCTTTCATCAAAATTGCGCCAAGCGCAGGAGAAAGGTGCGCCGCTATTGCTTCAGTAAGTGCTTCGTCACTAAAGTCATAGAGAACATCACTACCGCTGAAACTCAGTTTGAAGCCATTCGCAAGTGCCTTGCTAGGAGCCAGGCTCACGCGTTCGCGCAGATTCTCGGCAAGCCGTGCCTTCACAGCGGACGCAAGTGCCTCCAACTGACCTTCCGGCACCAACACCGCCAGGTTTTCTTCGTTGCCTTGTTTTTCCAAGTAGTTGGTGCAAAGCGTCGTGATGATTTCCGCAACCGTGTAGGGAGGCAACTCAGTCTTCAGCAGACTGGCAACGGCACCCTGCACCCGGCTCTGAAGTTCGTTGCGTACCTCAAGCAAAATCTGCCGCCCTGACTGACGCATCGCCTCCTCGGACTTCTGACGCATCATCTCCGTCTCCGCCTTCGCGTCCGCCAACAGTTTCGCGGCTTTCTCCTGCGCGGCGGCAACCATGGATGCGGCCTCGGCCTTCGCACCAGCGATGATCTTCTCTTTCTCGGCCTCGCCGCGCTGTATGCCATCCCGGTCAATGCGATCCAGCAGTGCCTGCAATTCGTCAGCCATCGTTATGATTCCTTATTCGTAAATTTCTAATTTCTAATTGCTAATTGCTTAATCTTTTCCAGTCCAACAGTAGGTGCAGAGCCGGTCAGCGGGGAAGCCAATCGCCTTGATGGTGTCCTCCAATGTCTGGTATTTCAGAGTCGTGAAGCCCATCTCCTCGCGGATCCGTCTAACCATCTCCTGGTATTCCGGCGTGCTTGCATCGGTGTACTTCTCCAGATGTGCCTCGTCCTCCTGACCACTCTCCATCGCATGGACGGCACGGCGCGCAATCAGTTCCAACGGCGTGCGCGATGGCGAGAAATTCAAGAACTTGCAGCCGAACAAGATCGGCGGGCACGCCGCGCGCACGTGGATTTCTTTGGCACCCCATTCCGGAAGCCGTGCAAAAGTGTCTTTGAGCTGAGTGCCACGCACGATGGAGTCCTCGCAGAAGAGCAACTTCTGGTCATGGATGAACTCTTGAATCGGAATGAGCTTCATCTTCGCGACATGGCGGCGGGTGGTCTGGGAATCGGAGATGAAACTGCGAGGCCAAGTCGGCGTATATTTCACAAACGACCGACGATAAGGAAGATGCTTGTATCCCGCATACCCCAGCGCATGGGCGGTGCCGGAGTCCGGAACACCCGCCACCGCATCCACCTCCAACCCATCGTCCTGCTTGGCAAGATTCTCGCCACAACGGTAACGCACCTGCTCGACATTGATGCCTTCATAGCTGGCGGCTGGGAAACCGTAGTAGATCCACATGAAGGCGCACATCTTCATGATCTTGCGCGCCGGCAACACGGAGTCGATTTCAAAGGTCGTGCGGTTGAGCAGCACCGCCTCGCCCGGTCCTAGCCAGCGGATGACCTTGTAGCCCAGATTGTGCAACGCACAGGACTCGAAGGAGGCGGCAAGGCTCCCATCTTCCTTGCGTCCAATCACAATTGGAGTACGGCCGACCTTGTCACGGCTGGCATAGACACCCTGTTCCGTCAGGAGCAGCACGCTGCACGAGCCATCAATCTTGTCCTGAAGAGTCCGCAGGCCTTCGGCCAGACTGGAGGCACTGGCAATCAGAGACGCGGCGACCTCGGTGGGAGAGACACGACCACCCCAGCTTTCGGTGAAATGCGTGTGGCGGTTCTGGAGGAACTCCGCCTGCAGTTCATCCAAGTTGTTGATCACTCCGACCATCGTGATGCCGAAGGTGCCGGAGGAGGAAAAGACCGTCAGAGGCTGCGAATCCGTGTCCGAAATGCAGCCAATGCCGCAAGTGCCATGCATCGTATCCAGGTCGCGCTCAAATTTCGAGCGGAACTGGGCATTCCGGATGTCGTGGATGGCCTTTTGAAAGCCATCCCCGTCAAGCACCATCATGCCACCGCGCATGTTGCCTAAATGCGAATGGTAGTCGGTGCCGTAGAAAATGTCAGCCACGCACTCGGTTTTCGATACACAGCCAAAAAAACCACCCATCTATGGGACTCCCAACGTTAAGGGGGACATGGAGCAAAGAAACGACAAAACGAAAAAT
>JAFXSU010000055.1 GCA_017525435.1 Victivallales bacterium | reverse complement strand
CAGGCAGTGTTTGTGGTTTTTGTCATTTTTCGTGCAGTAACCCGTTCGCACACCGCCAGCAGAGGAGAATTTCTCCCCACAGTATTTGCAGAAGAAATTCCCTTCCGTGGCACTGGACAGGGAGTGCTTGTGGTTTTCGGAATAAGTGCAATAACCCGTTCGCACACCGCCAGGAGAGGAGAATTTCTCCCCGCAGAACTGACAGTAGCATGGCTGCTTTTCTCCTGCTTGCCCAGCCAACTGATGCTTGTGGTTGGCGGAATAGGTACAGTATCCTGTTCGTACGCCACTGGCACTGCTGAACTTCTCTCCGCAGTAACGGCAGACAAATTTGCCCTCGCCGGAACCGCCTGCCAGAACATGCTTGTGGTTTTCAGAATAAGTGCAATAACCCGTTCGTACACCGCCAGGAGAAGAGAATTTCTCCCCGCAGAACTGACAGACGTACTTCCCGTTTACGGAAATGGCGGTGTGCTTATGGCTGGCGGAATAGGTACAGTATCCACTCCGTGCCCCGCTTGCACTGCTGAACGTTTCACCACAGTATTTGCAGACAAACATCGTTGCTCCCTTCACGATTAGCATTGCCGTTACGAGCAAAATGAAAAACACCTTTTTCGTCATTGCAGTCCTTTTTTGTCGTTGGTTGTGATACTGGAAGAAAACGGCGCCCTTCCCCTTCGTTGGCCCAGTCAAACCCCTCAACGGATCGTGCCTACAACGGCCTGCCGTCTTCTCCCGAAAACCTCTTTCCATAGACAATACACCGCCAACGCCCCAAATCTTTCACTTCCGTGATCTTTTTGGGGATTATACCGTTAATCAGCCCCTACCAGGTATATCCTGCCAGTTCCAGACCGCGTTTGCGTTGCAGGAAGTTTCGGTAGTGCTTGTGGCACTGCTGGCTCCAGGTCGCCTCGGAGAGAGCAATCGCGCGGTCCAGAAACTTCACGCGCACGCGCCACTGGGGCACCAGTTCCGTCCAGAGCGGTGCTTCGGCCCCTAGGAGCCGGTCGCCGAGGTAGTCCGCCATGTGTGCACCGACGGTGGAGCAGTAGGTGTCCATGTCGGTGACTGGCGTCATGGGGTCGGAGTGCGGATCTTCATCATCCTGAGGATAATCCAGATAATATGCGTGGTCGATGGACGAGACCACGGGGTTTCCGTCATGTGCGGCGCACGTAACCATGTCGCATTCGTTGCCCCAGCACTGTAGGATGGTTTGCCTGGGTGGGTTGATGTGCGTCCCCCAGACCATCGGCGTGCGGCCGTGCGCCAGAAGGAAATTGCAGATTTCGGTGGTGAACCACTCTTCCAGTGCCCGCGAGTCCTTCAGCCCGAGTTCGCGGATTTTCGCCTGGCACTTCGGGCACTTGTCCCAATGGCTGGTGCCGCATTCGTCATCTCCGATGTGCACCACCTTGCACTCCGGCAGCAGTTCGATTGCCTCCAGGAGCCGCGCTTTCATGAACTCCATCGACGCAGGATTCGCCAGGCAAATCTCCCAGCCGTGGACCTCCGGGTTGCATCGCAGTTCCGGATGAAGTCCCAGCAGGAAGACATTGTGTCCAGGCATGTCGATTTCCGGAAGGATTTCGATGCATTGGCGGGCGGCCTCCGCGCGGATTGCCACGAAGTCCTCCGGAGTGTATGCGCCATCCTGCCAGTCGCCATGGCCATTGAGTTCCGGTGCGCCCTTGGCAGGGATGCGCCACGACTGCGCGTCGGTAAGATGCCAGTGGAAGCGGTTGAGCCGTAGTTTTCCCATCAGTCGCAGAGTCGCCAAAATCGTCTCCCGGTCCTGAAAATGCCTTGCGGAGTCGAGCATGAGTCCACGCCAGCGGTATCGCGGGCGGTCCTGAACCACCCCGCATTCCAGCTGAGCGGCATTCGCTCCCCAGCGGAAGGCAATCCAGAGCAATTGCTCCAGAGCATGTGCTCCATAGAGACGGCCCGCCGCATCACCGGCCTTGAGGACAATGCGGTCCGGCGTGACCTCCAGCGTGAAGCCTTCGGGCGGAAGACCTGCCCCGGAAGATAATGCGATGCAAGCAGATGCGTCCTCAGAAACCACCGTTCCGAAGAAGCGCAGCCGTTCGGCAATTTGCTCCAATCCCGCATCAACTCGAACTGGCCGTTCCAGCGAAAAAAAGCCCTCATGGACCGCATAGTGGTACGGACGTGGCAGCAAGTAGTCATACGCGGGGTTCATTGGAGTAACCGGAAATGGAATTGGCATAACTAACTCCTATTAAAGTACTTATGTTATTTATTAGAATTCGTTCCAGATTTGGCAATTCCCTCCAGATACGATTGTTCGAGTATGTCAGCCATCTTCCGCCAGTCAAAGCGCTCCAGCACCAGTTCCTGACCGCGCTTGCCCAGACGCTCACGCAACTGGCGGTCCTGAAGCAGACGGATGACATTCGTGGCAATCTGGGGGACGTTCTCCGGTTCGCCGAGCAGACCGGTCTCGCCGTCCAGGACGACTTCCGGCGTGCCGTCCAGAGGATAAGCCACGACGGGCTTTCCGGCCGCCAGCGCCTGAACGCAGGCACGCGGAAGTCCTTCTCGCAGCGAGAGATGCGCCAAGACATCCACCTGTGCGAGATAGGCGGGCACCTGCTCTGGTGGAATGAGTCCCGCGAAAGCAAAATGTTCCGTCAGCCCCAGACGGGCGATTTCGGCCTGAAAGGTTTCACGCAGAATGCCGTCGCCGATAAAGAGAAAACGCACATTGGGAATTTTCGCGACAATCTGCGGTGCGGCCGCAATCATGCAGTCATGCCCCTTGAGTTCAAAGAGCCTCGCAAGCATTCCGACCACGGGAGCATCCTCCGGAATGCCGAGTTTCGCACGCAGTTCCGGCGAGCGTTTCGCATTCACGAAGCTCTGAAGATCCATTCCGCTATAGACGACCTGGTACTTTTCGCGCGGAGCCACTCCCGCCGCCACGCACTGGTCAATCATCGCCTGCGCCACGGCGTAGATGTGGTCACAGTATTTCGCGGCAAAACGCTCCGAGGCAATATATATCCTATTTTTAAAGGCGGATTGGTAGGGATGAAACGCCTGACCGTGGACGGTATGAACCACGAAAGGAACGCCTGCCTTGCGTGCCGCGATGCGACCCACGATGCCCGCCTTGGAGGCATGCGTATGAACGACATCGAAATGGTTCTCCGCAAAGAATTTCCGCAATTTGCAATAGGCCCGCCAGTCTTTCCAGGGATTCAGGCTACGGATCAACTCGGGAATTTCCACAATCTTCATCCCCTTCGGGCAGAAGGTCTTCAGGAGCTGTCCCTCCGGTCCTGTCGTCGGACCGGTCACCGAAGTGACCTCGTGCCCCTTCTCCAGATGCCCCTGGATGGTGTACAGCGTGTTCTCCTGCGCACCGCCGATGATCATCCGAGTTATGACATGGCAAATTTTCAACATGGCTCTTGAATTAATCGCTTGGTTACACAAGAAGGCACCTGGTTGCACTTCTACAAATTCTACGGGCACCCCCTACTGCTTGAAAAAACCGCTTAGTTAATTGACATCACGGGGAATATCGCTTAATTAAGGGAACTATATCTTTAACTTGCCGAATGGATAAACGGGACGGATGAGACACACGGGACGGATGGGACGGTGGCTTGCGATTACCTTGTCCCGTGTGTCCCGCATGTCCCGGATGTCCCGGAAACCATGCAAGTAAACTGTATAATTCCCTTAATTAATTACATAACATGTTACGAAACATGTTATTACACATCATTCCCAATGCAAGACACGGGTCTCGCCGAATTTCAACGGAATGGCGATGGACGACGCACCCTCCGCCAGTTTCTCACCGGTGACTGCATCGCAGATGACCGCCGGAGCCGGCAGGGTAAACGAGACAGTCTGGTTGCGAACGCCGTGCAGCACGGCGACATGGTCGTCGGTGTAGAAAATGCACTCCTGGTCGGTGTACAGATGCACGCCTGCGACCTGCGCCGCGCGTCGGAGCACCGCCCAGGGCAAGGTGGTGGTCGCATTGTACATCGCGTTGCCACGCAGAACGATGGCGGCATCGCCAGTCGGCCAGCGCGCCAGCACCTCGTCGCCAGGCTCTTCGGTGACCGCCATGACCATCTCGACCGCGCCGTCCACCAGCCATTCGGCCGGAAGGCCGCACTTTTGTCCTTCGAGAGTGCCCAGCACTTGCTGGAAGTTACCCTTCATCGGCTTGACCGTGAATCCAGTAAGCTCCTGGATATAATTCACATCCATGTCTTTTTCCGGATTCACGAAGCCAGGTGCGTAGCACCACAGTGCGAAGCGGTTCGCACATTTTGCCTTCAAGTTGGCACGCTCGGCATCGTTGAGCACCCAGGCATTCGAGAGGATAAGCAGCTTCGCTTCCGGCACCATGCTCTTCAGCAGGTCGGTCAGCAGGTAGTGTCCCACGCCCGTACCCAGGCGGGCGAGCGGCTGGCGCGATGCGCTGATGAGCGGTGCCTGGTATGGCGCGGGATGGCGGAAGAAGCTTCCGTCGGGACGGCAAACTGCGGCCGTAGTGTAGCTGTACGCCCTTTCATCCACAAAGAACGCCACTGGCGGTCGATAGGGAACCGGGTTCTCAAGTTTTTGGCGATCAGCTGGTTCGATGTCAATCATCATCTTCCAGAGCGCGGGGTCCTCGAACCACCGCCAAGAGCCCAGATCCATCCACCAGGAACCCAGGTTCCTCACCAGTTGCTGCCCAAGATTGCGCAACAGGATGTTTTGTGCCCCCCAGCGGCTGCGGGCGCAGGCCATGCCGTCCAGCCCGCCCATGTCGCCGGAAATCGCCAGATGCGTGCGGTCGTCGTCCTCCATGAACCACAGCTTGCCGGCCGCCGTGACCGACTCCACCGGCGCCATCACGTATCCGCCACCGCCCTCCAAACGGTCCCAATAACTTACTGGGCTGCAAAGGATATCCACATCCGGTGACGCCAAAACGCGTGCCAACTGGTCATGCCCGATGGCACACTGACGGAAATTGGCGGCGGTCTCCAGATGATATCCATAGAAAGCCAGGACAAGTCGCGTATTCCCGCACATTTCGCGGACTGTATGGGCAAACATCAGAAGGACATCGGCCATCGCATCACCGAGGAAGTCATTGTGGTCGATGATGTCTCTGCACGTCATCGGATTCAGAAAAACCCCTTCTGCATCGCAGATGGCATGTCGTTCCGGCGACGGCACTTCCGCCGTGGATAGCGTGACCTCTGGCTGATGCCAGGCGGACTGCAACGCCTCATCCGTAACGTATTTGCGTTTCAGCCATTCGCGCCAAGCGGCGACCTCTCGCGGTCCGTAGCCACCGCGATCGGGAGATTCCATCGCCCCCTCCCAAAACCATTCCTCCAGGAAATTCGGGCAAGGATGGTATCCGATGAGGTGTTCGCCGTATTTTTCTTCCAGGTGAGCAATCAGCATGCGGATATGCGCCGTTGCCTCTTGCTGCCAAAGCGGCGAGCAGAAGCTTTCGACCACATGGTGTGGAAACTGCGCATTCTCCTGGAAGCAAAAGAGTTCCTCAGGATGCTCCGCATACCACCACGATGGTGGAATGACCTCGAAACGAGGCACAATCAAAGCGGATGGATTCGCGGAAAGAATATGCTCCATGGTGGTGTCGGTAACCCTCCAGTCCGGCTCCTCGCCGGGTCGCGGCCAGGGGCACTCCACCATCGTGGTGACGAAATCGACGCCGGCCTCCTTCGCCAGCAGCACCGTCGCCTGCATCACGTCGTACTTTTCTTCCAGGCAGAGGTGATAGTCCGGCAGGGCGCGGACCATCCCGACCTCCAGTCGTGCGGTGGCATCCGCATTCGACCAGAAGGAGAGGCGGTAGTCATGCCCTGCGATTAGATGCATTTTGCGCGGCACCGTGTAGGCATGGTACGGCAGTTGGTCGGTTTCGCGGCGAACGATGTTCCGCCAGGTGATTTTCAGACACGGCGAGTTTTCCCGCCCGCCAGTGGCACTCCAGCCGACCTGGTAGTCCGCGTCATCCTGCGGATAAAAGGAAAATAGGTTGTTCTTCGGAGAGTCGAAAGATTCCGTGGGAATCCACTGCGTGCCGTCGGTGAGGTCCTCGAAGACAAAGTCGTCAATCCACCAGTTCAGCACCGGCTTGGATACATTGTACTCGTTGAGCCTTAGGTGGATGGTAACCGCAGCATTCGTCTCCTCCACGGCGGAAAAGAGGAACTCGCGCCGCACCGGCTCGTCCATCAGGAATGTGCTGGCCAACGGCACCTTGTTGCGCGGGCCGTAGCTGCCCTGCTGGGTGCGGTTGTAAGTCCAGCGAGGACGTGTCGGCTTTCCATCCAGCCAGACTTGCGGCACGCCGTTGGCCACCTGGATATGCGCCTCATGCGCAAAGGCAATGGCGAAAACAGCGAACAAGACTCCCAAGACGACGGACAGCTTCATCGACACTCGGCTCCTACAGAAGCATGGGCAATTTCAGAAAAGTCCCCTGCATGCAATGAAATACATACAAGGGACTTGTTACTAGTTACCTAAGATATTACTTGAATGCCTTAGCGATACACCGGGCCGAGGTAGGCGCAGGCGCGGAAGTCATCGCCTCCGAAGCGGTCCCACAGCGTCGGCCGGAAGATATCCTCCTTGGCGATATTGTGCATGTCCACGGGGATGCGGAGCATCGCGTTGAAGGTAATGAAGTCCGCTCCGATGAGGCCGAGGGACGAGCCGTCGTGGTTGGGTCCGATGCGGTTCATGTACTCGAAGGAGGTCATGTCACGCGGCATCCAGTGGGTTTCGGGCCAGGTCGGGTCGGTGATGGCTCCAATCTTGTCGCCGACGGCCTTGGGCAGATCCACGGTTTCGCCTTCGACCACGGAGCAAGTCATCGTCTCGCCCACGCAATTGTAGCGGTAGGAGGTCATGGGCAGGCCGCCGGGCGTGCGGAAGTGGCTGGAGAGGCCGTCGCCGGGGAAGTAGGTCAAGTCGGCGCCCATGTAGGTCACGCTCTTGCCAATCTCCTTGGCCAGCGCCTGCTGGTATTTCGGGGTGGCACGCAATTTGGCAACCACGTCCTGGATCGGGGTGGACTTGGGTTCGCCCACAATCTTGTAGAGGTCCACGGCGTATTCCAATGCGGCTGCGCCGGAATTGCGCTTGTCGATGATGCCGCGCGGGCAGACCTTGGAGACATCCACGCCAGTGGCTTTCTTGATGGAGGCCGGAGTCCAGTTGGTGCGGATATCCGCGAACATCTGGCTCATTCCGCCGGAGAGCAGATGGCCGACGGTCATGCCGATGCCGTTCTTGCCGTCATTCTCGGTGGCCACGATATACGGAGCGCGGAAGCCATTCCAGTCCACCATCGAGTTCAGGATGGACTCGGTGACGTCGAAGTTCGGGTTGCCATCCGTCCACTGGCGCTGCCCCTGCGTGCCGGCGGCGATGGCGTTGTAGCCCTGCGCCCACTCGACATGGCGGTAGCCCTGCCCCTTGAGCCAGGACGGACTGCGCAATGCGAGCTTGGGATTGCCGGTCATTAGGTCGCGGACCAGGAGGGTTTCGCGGAGGCACTGGCGCACCAGTTCGTCCTCGGAGAGCGGACGATCCAGCCCCTTGTTGTTCTTGTTGCCATAGACGATCTTGAAGGTCTTCTTGAACCACTCGCAGGCCTTCTTGAGTTCGTCCTGATCATAGAACTTCTCGTTGATGCGGGTGTGCAGGCCGCTCATGTCGAAGGAGCAGGAGCCCATCCCGAAGGTATGCAGCATCACATTGCGGCGCAAGTCACTTCCAATGATGCCCATGGCGACACCGCCGACACCCAGGAAGTTCTTTCCACGCAGATATCCCACGGCGGCCGCGCAGCGCGCGAAGCGCAGGAGGCGCGTGGCGACGTAGGAACACAGCGGTCCGTTCTCGTCCTCCAGGTCGGGATTGTAGATGCAGAAGATCGGGCGCTCCTTCTCGTCCATCGCGGCGGTGAAGGCCTTCAGCCACACGGCGCCGGGGCGGTCGGTCTGGTTCAATCCGTAGGCGCACTGCTGCCATTCGGAGGAGCCGATACCCTGGCAGGCGCTCATCAATTCATCGGAGTAGCACCACGAACGCGCAACCCAGATGTTCGCGCAGACGTTCTGCGTGGCATAGTAGGCCTGGGCGCGGGCGCCGGAACGCGGACCATAGACGATTTCGGGAGCGACGACCACGCGGACCGGGGTGCCGTCCGGATAATGCACATGCTTGGTAATCAGGTCGTAGGCCTTCTCGACCATGCGCCAGGTCAGCTCGGCATTTGCGTCAAATGCGCTGGGACGGCCATCGGCGACAGGAGTGATGGCGATGGCGGGCTGGCAACCGACCAGACGCTGATCGGCATCTTGGAAGGAACGTTTCGTGGAAGCGAGTTTGTCGAAATTCGGACGTGCAGTCATCTTTCTTTTTAGGTTAGAGTTTAGAGGTTAGAGGTCAGAGGTTAGAGAAGGTTAAAGTTAAAAGGGAAAAGGTTAAAGTTCAAGTCTCAAGACCCAAGTCCCGCCAGTCAAGTCTCAAGTCCCAAGTCCCGCCAGTCAGGACTCAAGTCTCAAGTCCCAAGTCTCAAGTCCCAAGTCCCGCCAGTCAAGTCTCAAGTCTCAAGTCCCGCCAGTCAGGTTCCGCCAGTTTTGGATGGAAAGTTGTAAGTTATCCAAATTCAAAAGACCGACCTGGAAGGAGTCTT
>JAFXSU010000054.1 GCA_017525435.1 Victivallales bacterium | reverse complement strand
GCCCAGACCGGCACCGGCAAGACCGCGGTCTTCCTGATGTCGATGCTACACCAGTTCCTGAACTCGCCGGTCAAGCGCAAACTCAACCAGCCCTTCGCTCTGGCACTGGCACCCACCCGCGAACTCGCCATACAGATCGCAAAGGACGCGGAGAACCTAAGCGTTTATACCTCCTTGCGCACCGTCGCAGTCTTCGGAGGAATGGACTACGAGCGCCAGCGGCGGTTGCTCCAGGCAGGATGCGACCTCATCGTCGCTACGCCAGGGCGGCTCATCGACTTCCTGCAAAAGCAGGTCATCGACACTTCGGAACTCAAGGTGCTGATCATCGATGAGGCGGACCGGATGCTCGACATGGGCTTCATCCCCGACGTCAAGCGCATCATCTCACGCCTGCCCTCCTGCGAAGAACGCCAGACAATGCTTTTCAGCGCCACGCTCTCCCACGACATCATGGAACTGGCCAGCCGCTGGATGCGACCGGATCCCGCCGTGCTGGAAGTCGAGCCGGAGAAGGTCGTGGCAGAAGGCGTCAACGAGACGGTCTATGCCTGCACGACGCAGGAGAAACTCGCCATCATGATCTACATCCTCAACCACGAGGACTGCCACCGCACGCTCATCTTCCGCAACCGCAAACGCGACGTGGAAGAGCTGACAGAGGTTCTCAGGAGCTACGGCGTGAAGTGCGAGATGCTCTCAGGAGATGTGAACCAGAACCGCCGACTGAACATCCTGGAGGACTTTCGAACCGGAAAAACCAAGGTCGTAGTCGCCACCGACGTTGCCGGACGGGGCATCCAGGTGGACGACATCACCCACGTCTTCAACTACGACCTTCCCTACGAGGCCGAGGACTACGTCCACCGTGTCGGGCGAACCGCCCGAGCCGGCCATCAGGGCCGAGCCATCTCCTTTGCCAGCGAGGACAACGCATTCGTGATTCCGGACATCGAGACCTACATCGGTCGCGACCTGCCCATCACCCAGCCGGACGATGAGATGCTAGTGCTTCCGCCACCCGTTGCTCCCGTCCAGTACCGCGAGCAACCGAACCGTCCGCGCGATTCCTTCGGCGGACATCACGACAATAGGCATTCCTCCTATGGCGGCGGATCCTTCCACCATAGCGGTGGGCCACGCCCCAACCGCCCCCGCACAAGTGGTGGATTCCGCGGGAAACGATAGGGCACCAGCTCATTCCGCAGCTTCTCGCCCGACGGAGCGGGTGATTGCAAAACCATTCTCGTTCCGTGAATTGCCCCCCTGTGGCAACGCTACATCATTCCTCATTCTTCATTTTAAGATGCCGGAACTCCGCCTAGGCGATCAACCCACCCCACGCGAAACCACCACTCTTCCGGTGGTCATCGTGCTAGACCGCCTGCGCAGTGCCTACAACACGGGAAACATCTTCCGTCTGGCAGACGCCGTAAGGGCGGAAGCCATTTACGCATGCGGATACACGCCATGTCCCCCTCATGACCGGCTCGCCAAGACTGCCATGGGCTGCGATCAATTCGTTCCGTGCCAGCACTTTGACGAGACCATTCAGGCCATCGACGCCTTGCATGCGCAAGGCTACTTCCTCTACGCCGTGGACACTGTCGTTGGTGCAAAATGCTTCTGGGAGTGCCACTTCCAATTCCCATGCGCTTTCGTCTTCGGAAACGAGGCACTCGGCATCTCCTCCGAGGCATTGGCTCGCTGTGACGACTATGTTCAGCTTCCCGCCGCCGGACTCAAAAACTCCATCAATGTCGGAAATTGCGCCGCCGTCATCCTCTTCGAGGCTCTGAGACAGTTTAGACAAATCACATTTAACCAATTAAAAACAAATAAGTTATCTTATTTATAAACAATGTTAGACACCATCCTCATCCTATTTTTCTGGCTCTGTGCTGAAATCGCCGTGCGCATCCGTTACCGCGTAAAGCTGGTGGGCTTGGATGAAATCATCAAGAAATACGGTCGCAAGGGCTTGCTTTTCTGTCCCAATCACCCCGCGCTCATCGACCCGCTCATCATGACCACGATGCTCTGGGGCCGCTTCCGACCACGCGCACTGGTCATCGACAAGCAAATCAAGGAACCGCCCCTCAAGTACATCTGGAAACGCATTCGATTGCTGCCGTTGCCAGACATCGGTGCGACCGGCATGAAAGGTCATGACATGCTCAAGGAGCAAATCACTCGTTGCGTCGAAGCACTGAAAGCCGGCGACAACCTGCTCTTCTACCCCGCCGGACGCATCTACCGCTCCAGTCGCGAGAGTCTCCGTGGCAACGGCGGGCTGGCCGCCATCCTCCAGGAATATCCCGAGGCAAAACTGGTGCTGGTTCGCACAACTGGTCTCTGGGGCAGTGACTTCGGACGCGCCAAAGGCTACCAGACGCCACTGGGCAAGACGATGCTCGCACATCTCAAGCATGTCTTCTACGGCGGAATCTTCTTCATGCCCCGCCGACATGTCACCATCGAGTTCTTCGAAAAGCCCGCCGACCTCCCTGCGCCGGACGACAAACGTGCACTCAACCACTACCTGGAGGAGTTCTACAACCAAACGCACCGCCAGAACACATACGTGCGTTATACATGGAAAGATGAAATTCACGAACGGCTCCTCCCCGAGGCCGAATGGTACAATGTCCCCGAGGATACCACTCAAGTTCCAGACGAAATTCGCACCAAGGTTAAAGGACGCCTCCACGAACTCACTGGAAAGCGTTTCATCCGCGACACGGACACGCTGGTGACCGACCTGGCACTCTCCGAAGAGCAAATCCAGTCGCTATATGTCTGGATGCAACGGGAATTCCATCACCGCCTTCCCGCATTGCCGAAGCTGCGCACCGTTGCCAGCCTGATGATCGCTGCGGCGGACATTCCCGGCGAGGAACCCTTTGCACCCATCCCGCCGGCGTGGTTTCGAAAGGTCAAGAAGATGAAGACATCCCACGCCAAATCGCTCACCGTGGCCTTCCTTCATGCCGCACGGCGCCACTCCGGATTTCCAATGTGCGCCGACCAGGAGTCCGGAGTCTTCAACGGCCGCCGGATGATCCAGCAGGTCGTAAACCTCTATCCGACCATCAAACGTCTGCCTGGCAAGCACATCGCGCTGATGTTCCCGCCCTCCGCAAAGGCCCTGCTGACCTACCTGGCGTGCGCCTTTGCCGGCAAAATCCCCGTAATGCTCAACTGGAGCCTCGGCAACGCCGGAATGAAGACCAGCCTGGCGGAAACCCATGTCCACCACATTCTTACCACTGAGCGGTTTGCCGAGGCACTCAAGGCACAGGGCGTGGACTTCAGCGGACTTGCCCAAAAATTCGTGGACGTGGACAAGCTCATCGAGGAGTCCTCACGCCTCCATCGCATCTGGGCGCGCATCGCCAGCCACTGCGGCGGCTTCATCATCCGCTACCGAGCACTGAAGGTCTCCAACATCGCCGCCATCTACTTCGTGCCCGCGCCCGACAGTGGCGAACCGCGACAGGTCGTCCTCAAGCAGCACTCCGTCATCCACGACATCCGAGACATCCTCACCAAGGCCGCCGTCACCACCAACGGTTGTGTGCTGGCCATGCAACCGCTCTACCAGATCTCCGGCATCCTGAACAACCTCTTCCTCCCTTGCATCTCCAACCTGCGCGTCGTATTCCACCCGAATCCCGATGACGCCACAATGCTCGCGCGTGTCGTCGCCGGCTATGCCGTGACCCACCTGGCCGGGGCACCCGCCTATATCAATAGTATATTAAAGGCTGGAACAAGCGACCAGCTTCATACCCTTCAGACTGTCGTCTGCAACGCCGAGACCTGTCCAACTTCCACCACCGACCTCCTCCACGAAAAGGTCCCATCCGCCACGGCAATCGCCATCCCGACCATCGGCATGGGACAATGAGGAATGAACGACCAAGCTCCTTGCCCTTCGCTTCCTATCCTCTACCTCTACCTCTAACCTTTCACCTCTCACCTCTAACCTCCTTCCCATGACCACGCAAGCTCAGATTCGCAACACTTTCGCCAATGGCGAGGGAATCTTCCGCCTGGCCCCCAACTGGGTCCCGCGCGCCTTCTGCATTCCAGGCCGCCGAATCAAACTCCACCCAGACGACTACTACGCGCTCGGCTCCGCCCGTGGCGGCATTGACGAACGTTGGCTGGGCTGCACCACCCCCGCCGACAACGGTCCCCTCACCGCCAAGAACGAAGGCATCAGCCATCTCGTCGCAGACGACGGCACGCTTATCCCGCTCACCGAGGCCGTGGAGGAACTCGGTGCCGAACTGCTGGGCGAGCGTATCTGGAATGAATTCCACTGCTGGCCCGTCTATTCCAAATTCTTCGACAACCTCGGCCCCTTGCCACACCACATCCACCACCGCGACCAGCACGCCAAACTCGTCGGCCAGCGTGGCAAGCCCGAATGCTACTACTTCCCGCCCCAACTCAACAACCACGGCGGGCATTTCCCCTTCACCTTCTTCGGGCTGGAACCTGGAACCACCAAAGAACAGGTGAAACAATGCCTTATCAACTTCACCAAGGGCGACAACAAGCTCACGAATCTCTCCAAGGCATATCGCCTGGAACCCGGCACCGGATGGGATGTCCCGCCGGGAGTCCTCCATGCGCCCGGCAGCCTCTGCACCTACGAGCCGCAGGTCGCCAGCGATGTCTATGCAATGTACCAGAGTCTCGTGGACGACCAGCTGATTTCCGAGGAACTCCTCTGGAAGGACTGCCCCAAGGAGAAGCGCGGTGACTTCGACTACCTCGTGGAAGTCATCGACTGGGAGCTCAATGTGGACCCCGACTTCGCGAAGCACCGCTTCATGCGACCGACCTTCGCCGGTGACGAGGCGACCATGCGCGCAGTCGGCTACCTCGACCGCTGGATCTGCTACAAGTCCCCCGCTGTCTCCGCCAAGGAACTCACCATCCTCCCCAACGCCAAAGTCACCATCAAGGACGCCGCAGCCTACGGCCTCATCATGATGCAGGGCTTCGGACGTCTCAACGGCCGTCCGCTCGAAACTCCCGCGCTCATCCACTACGGACAACTCACCAACGACGAATATTTCGTCTCCGAGGCAGCCGCGAAGAAAGGCGTCGTCATCGAGAACCTCTCCTCCACCGACCCAATCGTGATGCTCAAGCACTTCGGTCCTGCCAACCCCGACTGGACCGCCCAGTTCTCCGCGAAATAACGCTACACTCCCATAACCAATTCAAACCAAACGCCTCCCGGTAGTACACTTGTTCGCCGAGAGGCGCTTTCTTCTATAAACCTATTTCTTTTCTGTTAGGTTATATTCCCCGTGAAGGCACCTAACTAAGCTGTTTTTTCAGGCTGCAGGGGTACGGGGGCGGCAGCTCCCGTAGAATTTGTAGAAGTGCAATCAGGTGCCTTCTTGTGTAACAAAGCGTAGCCTTTACCCAATTAAGTACCATCACGGGGAATATAGCTTTCTGTTACAATCGGCTTGCATGACATACCGCACGGTTTCCTTATCTCCTCATTAATTGCTTTGAATCCAGTTCTTCTGCTAATTTTTCTATTTTTTGAAAATAGGGTACGATTCGTGAATTAAACTGTGAAACAAGGCTCTGTTTATCATTGGCGGGAATCGATAGATTCTCGATCTGCTGGCTAATCGTCTTGGCTGTACGCTCAATCTCGGATACGCAACGATTGATTTCCATGACTTGTGATGGAGTGGCATGCACCCCTTTCGCAAGCACCGATTGGCAAAGAGTTATTTGACGATTTAGCAATGACTCGAGTGCGGAAATATCTATTCCCGCATTCTCTAGCGTAATGCCATTCGTCCCTTCCCCAGTTACCATCGATGAATCTTCACCCTCTTTTATGAGTTGTATGGAGGTAATGAGCTTTTTTGACTCAGCCTCCTGGATCAACTCCAATATTTGTTGTACATAAGGCATGAATTTGGAATCGACTTGTTCTTCAAGCCGTGTCTTGTCTTCGTCAGATATCGGCATCGCCGCCAATTCCTGGTCAAATATCTTACTCTCACGAATAATATCTACAGCGTTGGAATTATATGCCTGCAGTTGTGCGAATGTGGGCAGCTCCCCATTCGCAAGCAAGGTTTGCAAGAAGGAAAGTTTCCATTGCAGCAACGCCTCGAGCTTGGAGATGTCAGGAGGCGTTATGACATCTTCTGCATCATTGGCTACACAAACAAGCCCCATATCCTTCCACATGTCACTTAATGTGGTTGGAAAATCCTCAACCTCCTTGACAGTCATTCGCTTCCCCGTCTGTCCATCCACGATGTAAAAAATGTCTTGGTTATGAGGGTCTACTTCAACTAAAATCCCTGCATACTTATACTGGTCGTTTTTTTCGTGTGGTTGCATGTCCCATTTTTTATGTCCAGTAAAAAGTTGCCATGGGCCATAACCTTTTTTCCCAGGCACTCTAAAATTCTTTGTTCCAAGGTGCTCATCCAGCACTATGGCACCCGTCTCTGCATTATAAACAACCTCTCCCCCTGTTGGATTGATATATTTTACAACCGCACCTTTTCCAGATAACCGAATGGCCGTAACCCTATTATCGCCTTTTTTATATTTTGGATGATGATAACCATCACTTTTTTCAATATACCATCCATCCATATTTCCACGTGATAGCCTCATTAAATCCATATCACCTTTTGTTGCAGGAATCAGTAATGTTGCGTTTCGCCCCAAATGTTTAGTGTTCTCAAATCCATACATTCTCTCCGCATTTGCAACAATAGCGTTCAAGTCATCCCATGTTCCAGACCAAATACCATCGGGTTTGCAGGACAATTCTACACTGGCATTTGACTTTAACAACTTTTGGAACTCGGTTTCTTCCTCATCGATTATACTGAAAACTTCCGGACTGACAGGTTGCGGAGCATTCACAGGCGCAGTGGGATAAACAAGACCACCACTTGGGACGCTTGGAGCTGGTTGTCTCACCGGCATTAGCGATCCTGAAGCCAAATAGCGACCGTTGACCGACGATTGTCCCACCACAACATGAAGTCTCCCCCGAAAATCCACCGTTTCTTCACTGGCAAAGATGGTGGAGGCAGTGAAGCAGGCAATGCACAGAACAATCGTCAGCAGTTTTGTCGGATTCATTGATTTACCCTTGTTGTTGTGGGTTCGTGTGGGAAAAGGATGAAGGCAAAATCGCATGAAGTTCACGATACTGCCATATAATTCAGAAACGATCATAAGATAATGCGAAACAGCCATTTTGCAAAGCAAAACGGACAATAGAGTTTAAACCGCTGCCACTACATTCTATACGTCGTCCCCGTGTGTTGAAGAACACACAGTCGTCTCTTTGACCAAACTAGTACGAATCTTTTCCACTATTGGGCGGACTTTTCGTGAATCTGGAAATCGTAGAAGCAGTTGACTCCCTCGCAGGCGGTGATGCCGGCGCGGTAAACACGAGGAAGCGTGGGGAGCATGCAGCCGAAGGTCTGGCCGTCGCTGGAGACGGTGAGCAACGGGACTTTCGCAGTGAAAGCAATCTTGACCTCCAACCGATATTTCGTCTGCGGGGCAAAGGGATGCTTGAGCCACGCCGCCAGCCGCCAGTAGGGCTTCCCGTCCCGAAACTCATGGTGCCAGACATTGATGCCATCGGCATAAAGCACAATCTCCCAGTGTTCACGGTATTCGGCCATGTCGCCACAGGAGGAATTGGTCGCCAATTCCCCTGACAGGACAATGCTCGGCGCATAGCGCTTCTCAAAGGACATCGTGGCCGAAACGACCGCATCACCCGTCAATGGTTCTTTCCGCACCATGCTCACGTATGCCTCATGGCAACTGGCAAGCTGGTCGGCAGATAGACCTGCGGGAACTCGATTTTCAATGTGGTCGGCGGTTTGCACCCACGCGCCCAATTCGTCCCAGCGTGGCGTCTTGACTTGCAACCACTCCTCGCACTTCCACCCCTCTGGTGTGAAGACACAGGTGTACTCCGTCGCAGAAAGCGGCAATAAAATTAATAATAACAGATTTATTACAATCAATTTATTCATATTATAATCTACCCTGTTCATCCAATTCCAGGACGGTTGCCAGGACAACTTGCGCGGAGGCTCGGAGATTCTCCAAGTCCACGCGTTCTGGAATGTCTCCCCGTAGGTGGTACTGCGAGTCCATGTAGGGGAAGGACCCCTGGTTGACGACGGCGCAACGGAACCCCGCATTGATATAACTCCCTTCGTCATCGGAGATTCCGCCACTGGCACCCACAAATGCCTCAATGGGGATTTGGTATTTGGCAACAAGTGAAACCACCAGTTCGGCAAGGGGTTTCCCTTCCGGCGTTGAATAGACGCTCCACAGCGTCTTGCGCCCAGCATCCTGGTCGGCATCGCTCTTGCCACAGAAAGAATCGCTGTTGAGGACGGCGATGATGTCGTCTCCACGGTTTTTAGCCTCCTGCGCCATCGCCATGGAGTGCCAGGGGAAATGCTCCTCGTTGCAGAAGAGGAATCGGATGGTTCGGCGCTGCGGGACAGACGCCAGCAAACGGATGAGTTCCAGATTCACCACGGTTCCGGTTGCGTTATCCTGCGCGCCGGCGCTGTTGATCCAGCTTTGGGAATCCTTATGGGCAATCAATTGGATAATCTCACCAGGCAACTCGTTTCCCATAAGAGTGACTTCGATGCTCCGTGCCTCGTAGCTGGGGTCGGTCGTGTAGGGAAACGAATACCATCGGTGGATGTTCTTCTTCTCGTTGCAGCGATAGGGTCGAACGCGGTTCGAAATCACGCGCGGAGAAGTGCCGAGTGACCGCAGGCGTTCCAGCAGGAAGTCGTCCGTCTCGTCCAGCGAGTTCTTGACATGCCATGGTGCGGTGTAGGAGACCGTGCGGAAACTGAAAGGGTCTCGGCAGAGGTGGAAGAGGTCCTGGCGAAGCTTCTCCAGGCTGACTTGGGCAATCGTGTCGGCAATCATGGTATGTTGAACGGTTTACTGGGCGTCCAGGTTTAGGTGCCAGCATGGGGAAGATAGCTTTTAGACAAACTCCTCTGTTTCCGTGACGGCGGGATTATCGCTTCGCTTGGCATACGAGACGGAACGGATGCCGAAGGAGCGCTTGCGAAGGAGCCGCCAGGAGGAGCAGGGACTCCAAGGGAGGTCCAACACATCGGTGGCATGCTCCAAAGCCAAGATGGTCCGGTCATCCCAAAATTGTACCAGGCGTTCATCCAGCAGGAGTTCTCGTCCGCCATATTCCCCTACCGCAGGATGATACGGCGGGTCCGCCAAGACAAATGTAAATTTCACCGGTGGAAGCAGTTCAGGCAACCGCACGACATCCGCGACCAGCACTTTCGCCTCGCCGGGCACACGCCCACGCGCCGTGATTGCTCGCCGCACTGCCATAAGATTCTCCCGGATGGTCTCTGCATGGCGGGCATCACGCTCCACCATCACCACTCGTGAGGCTCCGCGGGAAAGCGCCTCCAGCCCCAGAGCACCGGTGCCGGAAAAGAGATCCAGCACATCCGCATTCGTAAAATCACCCAATGTCGAAAAAAGCGACTCCTTGACGCGATCCTCGGTCGGGCGGATTTCCTCTCCGTCCGACGGCACCATCAGCCGGATTCCCCGGGCGTCGCCAGAAATAATGCGCATATCGTGGAAACTCCTTTTATATCGGTTCTGGCTACTGTTTCAGATTCCTTGCACGCTGCCTGACGGTTTCGCGCACGCCAGTATAAGGCATTCGAAAATTGGCCGCCCGAGTGCCACAGAGCGGACAACGGCGGTCCGTTTGCTGACGTTCCAGCAGGAAGACATGTTCACACTTCGGACAACGCAAAAGCCGCGATTTCGAGAGGTCCCACTGGTGATTGCCATACCAGAGCATATCCCACACGAGCACGCCAAAGCCAAACACCAACAGGAGAATGGCACAGCACACCAGGCTACTTATTAACAACATAACAAATTTATAACAAAGAAGTTAAATCAAATTTACCAGCAGCTCCAGTCCACTTGGATGGAATAACTGCCAGGTGCCGCAGTGGTCATGGCGACCGCATGTTGATTCATCAGCCGTCGCAAGGCGCCGATGGCGGCTTGGTCCAACACTGCGTCACCGCAACTACGCCGGAGCACCACACGGTTCACTGCAATTCGCGGCTCATCCTGCGTCATCCCCTGCAATGTCATTTGTGGAAGAGTGACTGCTGGCAGGATTTGAAGTTCAAGCACCGTCCGCCCGCCGCCACTTTGGAAGATCTTGGCAAGTCTCGTTCGGGTTTCTGTACTTTTCCAATAAGCCAGCGCCTCGGATGGCAAGGCAGGCTCCTCAGCCGGCACGACCGCCATACCGTCTGCCAGCCGCCATACCGGGCGTTGGGCGCCGGGCTTTACCTGAAGATGCGCTCCAACTTGCATCGTGGAGGGCACTTGCTGCCAAAACTGATGAATCTGCTCATTGACGATGCTTCGCGGGAATTGTGGCGCAATCCGGCTGAACAATTCGTCATATTGCGGTTGGCCAGCGGCCTTGGCAGATTGATACACAGGAAATGCGGCCGCGGCATAATGCGGCTCGAACCGAAGGAATTTCGAGAAGCCCGCATGGGTGTCTGGCAACAGAAACTGCCGGGGATCCTTAAAACGCAGCCACTCATAGATTGAAGACTTCGAATCCGCAGATTCATCATATTCCGGCAACGAATAGATTTGCGACTCTACAAATTCTAGGGATACAGTAGATTGCGCTTTATTATTGCGATAGAAAAAAGGAAGCAATAACAAGGCGCACAAGATCGGCAGAACAATAATCACCACCGCCGTCTTCAGCATCCGTCGCAGAAGCTCGCCACGCCCTACAACCGTCTGCGGTGCGGCTAAAAGCGGCTGCCACTGAGAAACTTCAACGGCCATCGCCGGCACGCCGTCACCGTCTGAAACGACAGGACTAGTCGGTTGAATTGTCGATTTTCGGCGTGACATTGACGGCGGGGCCCTCTGGCTGCGGCTGGGTGGCAAGATAGATGTCCAGACCAAGCTCACGGGCGCTCTGAGCCAGCTCCAGCCAGGTCTGCAAGGAGATATTGCGGTCCGCACACACGACAATCAAATCCCGATGACGGCTTCCCTGGTTATCCGCGCCCCCCTCTGACGGATGACCGCCGACATGGCTGCTCAATTCCTGGCGGAAGCTATTCCAATTGCTTGACTGGGAGGCGTCTGCCTGAGTTGCAGTGAAACGCTTGCCATTGAAGAAAAACTCCGAATCCCCCGTGACGGTGACAATAAGCTTCTTGGCATGCGTGTGGTTGGTCACCTGGTCCATCTGCGGCAACTTCACTGTCGTCCCCGGCATTGACACCTGGGTGCTGCTGATGTAGAAAATCAGCAACAATACCAGAATCACCGACACCAGCCCCACCACGGCAGGGAAGTTGTTCGGCTCGTAGTTGATTTGGTTGCGCCAGACAAACACGGAGGGAATAAAGGATGGAGAATGTGCCGGCGAGGTTTACGCATTGCCCGGCGGCGGATTATGCGTCAGGAAAAAGGTGATTTCGGCGGCGCCTTTGCTCATTTCATGAAGCTGGCGATCCAGCATGCAGGAGAGTACGCCGTGGAAGAGCTGGCAGACCAACGACACCAGTAGCCCGAAAGCGGTGCATACCAAGTAAGACGAAACACTCAGGCTGAGTTCCTTCGCACCGGCGAACTCATTGCCGGAGATGGTCAGGAAGGCATTCACCAGTCCAAAAACCGTCCCCAACAACCCCAACACCGACGAGCAATTTGCCAACATTGCCAGCAAACGCAGTCCGAACTGAAGCCGTTGTTGCAGGATTTGCGCCATCTCCTCGATGGCATATCGGATGCCCGCCTCACCGTCTTGCCAATGCTCAATGGCAGTACGGAAAATCTCCCCAACTGGACCGGAGCGCGCATCGCAGTTGGTAATCGCCTCCTTCACCAGGTGGTTGCGCAGTTGATTGGTCAGCCCCCGCAATAGCTCCAGAGTATCCACCTGGGCACGACGATAATAGAGCACACGCTCGATAAAGATGAACAGCCCTGCCAGCAGAAAAAGCCCCAGCACAATCAGCAACGGCGCACTGCCTGGCGTGAATAGCAGTTTAGACAGGTCCTCAAAATTGGACATCTCGGACTCCAGTGGACAATGACGTCACTTGACTTTCGGCGCCTCGATTTCTTCGGCTCGCGGGATGAACCGCTCCACGGGAACCTCCTCAAAGCGAGAGAGGTTGTCCGCCAGTTTGGTGGTCATCTCGTTGGAGCGCAGCATCCGCTCCACGGTGCCAAGCATCACTCGGCGCATCTCGTTGAAAGGCGGCATGCCACGGCGCAGCGCGGTATCGCCGATGAACTTCAAGTAATGGTCGTAGAGCTGTTTGGCGGTAAGCGTGAGCGCCTCGTAGGACTTGTATTCGTCGGACTCCTCATCCGTGGCGTAAGCCAGGTAATTGTAGGCCTGCAGGAGATAGCTCTGGATGCCCGCCTGTGCCTGCTGCTGGCTAGCCTCTCGCATGTCCTCGGCCAGTTCCTTGGTCACAAACTCCTCCAGCTCCGCTTCCGGCGGGAAACGAATGGGGTTGAATTCCTTGGCCCATTTGAACCAACGCGCAGCCTTCTTCTTATAGCCGAAGATATAGAGGCGCACAATCGCGTCCACCAAGAAATTGGTATAAGGACCGATGTTCTTATTGTCGGGATAATCCCGCAGAACCTGCCGATAGTATGCGTCCGCCGCATCGGCGACCGAGAAGTTCGGGGTCATCTGGAGAGTGCGGATATCGCCCTTCAGATAAAGCAACTTGCCAGTCTGGAAGGCCGCGTTGAGGGACTGGAAGATCATGCGGTCGCAGGAAAGCCGCTTGAAGATCTGCGACTCCTCGAAGTACTCGCGACGACCACGCTCCGCCCAGTAGATGGCATGGGCCTCCGGCAATCGCCAGTCCAGGTCGCCATACTTGTCATTGCACTCCATCATGATGACCGGATCCAGGCGGTATTTGTAGAGCATCCAGCGGTGGCGCATGCACAGTTCGACTGTCTCGGTAATGCCCAGTTCGTCAAATGCCTCGCGCAGATTCACGCCATTGTAGTCTTCGGGAATGACGGCCTTCTCGCGGAAAAGCACCTCGAAGCGATTGAAATCCAGGTTGTTGGCAGCAAGGATCTGGCGGAAGTCGTCGGCCTTGTCATCCAACGTGGCGTAGAGCTTGGTTTCATTGAGTGGTGCCTTGTCGAGTTTCTCCCACTCGGCGTTGTAGTCGGAGAAGAGCCGAATCATCTCCTGGGCAAACTGGGTGCGGTAGTAGCGGTTGGCGTCATCCATGTCCTTGCCCATCTTGTGTTCGTAGATCCAGCCGAGCTGACGATAGAGTTCCGGGTCGCCCGGATTGTACTCCATCGCCTCATCGCGAATCAGCTCGATGCCGCGTTTGACCCAACGCCACCGGTCCTCGAAATTCGTGAAAGTCACCGAGATATTGTAGGCCATGTTCCAGCCCAGGAAGGCATGGGCACCAGTGTAGCGGGGCTGCAATTTCACAATCCAGTCCGCCAGCTGAACCATCTCGTAGTACTTCCCCTCGTCCTGCTTCTTGTTCACGCGAAGCCACAGGAAGTCCGCCAGCAGTCCACGGAAGCCACCCAACGCCACGCTGGAGAAAGCCACTACCGGCGGAGCATTCTCAAGCGGTTTGGTGTCCGTAAGGTGATATTCCGCTCGAACGGCGTTCATTCGCCCTTGCAGCAATGAAAGTGCGCACAGCAGGACGACCATGACGCCGAGGATAATGAGAATACGTGAGAAATTGCTTTTCATTGTGGTTCCCGGATGAAAGAAATGGGGG
>JAFXSU010000053.1 GCA_017525435.1 Victivallales bacterium | reverse complement strand
TATTGATTATCTTCAGCGCCCCGATATTGTCTTTTCGATACAAGATGACCAAGCCCCAGATGATTATACATATCTCTTTGATTCTAAATACCGTATAAGCACTATGGACGGAAAGGATGCATCGCCCAGGGATGCGATTGATGAAATGCACCGCTATCGGGATGCAATTCTTTACCGACGTGGTGATACCATACTTCAGCAACCGAATAGGAGAGAAACGATTGGGGCATACGTTCTTTTTCCCGGACGAAGTGGAAACAGAAGCTATGAATATAAGGAAAAGTGCGAAATTGAGAATATCGGAGCAATACCACTTTTGCCAGGAGAAGACGGCGAAGCAAAACTGCTTTCATTTATTCAGACAATCGTCACCAAGCGTTCGCCAAACGAACACCTCGGTAAAGTCATTCCCACACGTGGTACAACGGTTGTAATAGGCACTGCGGATATGGAATATGTCATTGTAGGATATTGCAAAAGTCCAGAACATTGGCAGTGGATTCAAAGTAACAACAAGTATAACATGCGTATTGATGACAAAAATGGTACTGTTTTGGGAGTTCCAAATTTGTTATATGCCAAGTATGTCCTAATTCATAGTGAAAGAGAACCGAATACCAACAAGTTATTTGAGATTAAGCCTTACTCCGCTCAGTTATGCTCAAGAAAAAAACTACTTGAAAGTGGGTATCCAAGTGATGACTCGGCCAAAAATTCACCAAACGCAAATGGGCATTATCTTATTGTCAGTTTAAGTCCAGTGGATAAAAACAATCAACTTTCAGGAAAGTTATTCGATGTTTCAAAACTGGAGGGCTATAAATCAGGACGCCAATCTGGCAAGACATTTGTCACAACAATAAACGACTTAGAAAAAAGTATTATTTCATAATTTCACTGCCATGTTGTCAAAGAGAATCATTGTAGTAGATTAAACACAAATAATTTAAAATGTCTAAATACCATCTCCGTCATCCTGCCATTCGACAGAGTTCAGACGAATGCACAAGTCGAGGGCGTTACCCCCCCAGTCGATACCCAAGTCGATACCCCAGTCGGGAAGCAAGAACAGATTCTATTGTTCTGCTCAGTACCAAGAGGTATTCTGGAAGTAGCGGAATATCTCAAATATAAGCAGAAAAAGTCGGTCAGACGTCTTCTGGTTCCTCTTCTCGAACAAGGGCGCCTGGCAATGACGATTCCCGACAAGCCCAATAGCCGTTTCCAGAAGTACATAACGATAAAATAGGCAGGTTAGCCAAAGAATCCAATGGACACCCTTTCTCCAGAGAAGCGAAGCGAAGTGATGAGCCACATCCGGTCGAAGGACACGAAGCCGGAGATGGTGGTGCGCCGCCATCTGCATGCTTTGGGCTTTCGCTTCCGCCTCCATTCGCCCAAGCTGCCGGGCCATCCCGACATCGTGCTTCCCAAGTGGCACACGGTCGTCTTCGTGAACGGATGCTTCTGGCACCGTCACAAGGGCTGCAAGACGGCGACGATGCCGAAGTCCAACGTGGAGTTCTGGCAGGCGAAATTCGACCGCAATGTCGCGCGGGACAAGAAGGAGCACGCCGCGCTGAAGGCGGCCGGCTGGCATGTGATCGTCCTCTGGGAGTGCGAGGTGAAGAAGCGTCTGGAAACCCTCCCCAGGGAGATCATGAAACGGCGAGCCACCAAAGCCCAAGACGGCGGAGAACGGAAAGGAAAGACCGCAAAGAGACCGTCCAAACGGAAATCCTCAACCGCAAAGGGATAACCAACCTCAATGCAAAGCGAACAACTCCGTCGTGTTTTTCTCAAGGCCCTGATGCCTTCCTGCCTGCTGGCGTTCTGCCTGGCGTTCTCCGCCTGCGTCCATCGCGGGGCTGGCTCCTGGCGTGAATTCAAGGTCTTCTGCGGGATGTCGTTCCAGGGCGGCGAGATCACCGAGGCCGACTGGCAGAGATTCTGCGACGAGAAGGTCACGCCGGTCTTCCCCGACGGCTACACTTCCCTAGGGGCGACTGGCTATTGGAAAGGCCACGCCGACGGCACGGTGCGTGAGAATACGCGCGTGCTGGTCATCGTCGCTCCCGCCGACGCAACAGACAAGGTGCTTTCCCTTGCCAGAGAATACCGCGAGCGGTTCCATCAGGAAGCCGTGCTGGTCGTGACCTCGGCAGGTGACGCCATATTCGTGGAGGGCGACGACCAATGAACTGCACGCTCTGCAACATGTGCATGATTGAAGACGCGGCGACGGGCCGTGTGCTGGTCCAGCACCGTCTGCCGAAGGCGACGAATCCGTGGTGCGGGCTGACCTTCCCCGGCGGCCATGTCGAGGCCGGCGAGTCCATCACCGCCTCGACCATCCGCGAAATCTGCGAGGAGACGGGGCTGACCGTCTCGAATCTGCGGATGTGCGGAGTGGTCGAATGGGAGACCATCGGCGAACGGGCGTACGGCTCGCCCGCCGAAGTCGAGGCGAACTCCAAGTACATCGTCTTCATGTTCCGGACCAGCACCTATACGGGCGAGCTGAATTCCTCCGCCGAAGGGAAAATGGAGTGGATGACGCTGGACGAAATGCGCAAGGGCAGCCTCGCCCCCCACATGGAGGAATACCTCCGCGTCCTGCTGGAAGATGACATCCCCCAGGCCTACGGCATCAGTGGAAGCGGTATATTAGAAGTTGTCAAAGGAAAAACTTGAAGCCAGAAAAACAGATGAGCATACTTGAAGACATCGTTCGGGGCGAACCATACGACCTTGAGTTCAAGCTGATTCCGAACGAGGAGCGAATCAAATACCTGAAGACTGTCGTGGCATTTGCCAACGGGAGAGGTGGACGGCTTCTCTTCGGCGTGGCCAACGATCGCACTGTCCACGGCATTGCCAACGACAAGGTGTATGCGGAACTGGACGGCATCACC
>JAFXSU010000052.1 GCA_017525435.1 Victivallales bacterium | reverse complement strand
GTGGTCCCTGGTCGGAGAGCAGGAAGGGCGCCAGCTCCTGGAGCGTCTCGGCGATCTGGCAGCATTCGTTCCAACGCCGTTCACACTCCTCCTTGATCATCATCGGCGGATTGAAGTAGCTGGGGACCATCGGGCGCCAGAGGTCCTGGTAGGAGTAGCTCACGAAGCCCTTGGCACCGCGCAAGGCATCGAGGAGGGTCATCGCTCGCATCTGTTCCAGCGTAGGCTCGTAGAGTTCGTTCCAGCGCTCCGGCTTTTCCCTGGCGCGGTAGACCGCCCAGTTCATCACCTGCGGGACCACCCAGGCGGACTGCCCCGAGGCATCCACGGCGTTCATGGCAGTGACCAGCTTCGCCTGGTTGGCAGGTGTGGTCTTGTATTCCAGCGGATAGGGATCCACTCCCATGACATCCTGCGCACAGGCGAAGAACGGCGCCTCGAAGTAGTCGCAGAGCGTCCCCCAGGCGGGGTGGTTGGGATCGAGGCGGTTGAGTTGGGTACGGCGAGCCTGCACCATCGCGAGTTTTCGGATGCTGATTTCATCGTTGATGTACCAGGCGAGAATGGCGGGATGCGAGCCGATTTCACCCACCAGTTTCTCCAATGCGGCATTGGCGTTGAGGTAGTCCTCGCCCATCCAGCGCCACATCCCGACCGCGCCTTCATAGCCAGGTGCGTCATACATGTCCTTGACGCTGAAGATGATCTTCTTGCCATGTTCGTCCACGGCATCGAGCATTGCGCGGAGGCTCTCGAAGGAGGGTGCGCGTGCCTCGTCGTCTGGCCGATGCATCTGAAGCGAGTCGTATGGCATGAAGCAGTTGAAGGGGCTGTTGAGCAGACGGTCGAACTCCTCCTGGCCATTGGGCCACTTGAAGTTCGTGATATACATCCCGATGGGCAGGAACGGCTTGCCATCCACGATGGCACGGCCCTTCGCATCGATGTAGCACGCACCGCGCGGACGCGGGGCATCCGGTGCCACGGCAGTGAAGTGCTCCGTGGCCGTGGCAAGGACCGCGCCGTCCGACGCCCGAATCAGCGTGGTAATCAACTCCACGGGTCCAGGAGGCAGCGCCGGCATCTGGAAGCTGACCAGGTGGTTCGCCACGGTCTGCTCCTGAACGATGCGCTCTTCGCCATAGACCGCCTCCAGGCGGAGGCGCTGTCCCAGGTAGATGCCGTCGCCTTCGTCATTGCCCAGCTGCACGAGGTTGACCTTCACCAAGTCGCCAGCCGCCGAAAGCTGTCCCTGCGTGGGATAGACCACGCAGACTGCGGGTGGATAGACGACCTTGCTGAAACTGACGTGGTCGAACCATGCCTTTCCGCTGGTGATGTCCTCCTCCATGTCGAGTGCCATCACCGCACGTGCGACGCCCTCCGGCGGCACGCAGTTGATCTCCCATCCGCGCCAGTCGGCAGTTCCTGCGGAGCCGCGCTTGAAGTCGAAGCCAAGGTGATTGCCCTCTGCGTCATAGTAATCCACACGGAAGCGTGGCCGGCCGCCCTTGATATTCTCGCTGCGGATGTGTGAGGCAAGGCGGTAGAGCGCACCGGCTTCCGGCGTTTCTGAGAGTTCCTGCGTGAGCGGACGACGTTCCGGCGAGCCTTCCTCCAATGTATAAAGGATGCCCTGCGAGCCTTCCGCTCCGCCCTGCTCTTCCAGCGTTACATTCGGCACGGGGTTCCAATTCGCCAGACCGTCCTCGAAATCGCCATTCGTGACCAATTCCGCTGCACCGCACCAGGCAGCCACGCACGCCAGACTCAAAAGAACGGAGATTCGTTTTTGCAGTTTCATTTTTGCAGAATGTTTTGGAGGTGAAACAAAGACTTTTCTTAAATATAAGGCATCTTTCAAGATTTGCGGAAAAACTCCCGCGTCCCGGGGCTAGGGACCTGGGACCTGAGATGTGGAACCTGGGGGTGTAACTCTCAGCATTTAACGATAGTTCCTTTTTGAATCATTATATTTAGTTTATTTCCTAAAATTCACCAATAATCTCAAATTCCAAGTCCCACCGTCCCGCTATGTCCCCCATGCTAGACTATCAGCTCATCCCGCGTCCACGCCACGTCAGTTTCACGCCAGCCGCCTCGCCTTCTTCTGGACGGTGGGTTCTGCTTCAAAAGTCCTTCTCTGACGCACTTCAGGAGGCCGTCGGGCGCTTTGCGCAAGTCGCCTCGTGCGCCTTCAACCGCCCCATCGAGGCCACGGCGGGCAAGCCGCACTCAGGAGAAATCTTCCTCACTATCGCGCCGGTGGACGCCAGCCTCGGCGCACAGCGCTACACGCTGACACGCGTTGACAGCGGCGCAGTCCAACTCGCCGGCGGCAGCGAGGCCGCGCTCTTCTGGGGACTTCAGACTTTGGCACAACTCGTGCGCCTGAGCGCACCCTGCCTCCCGAATTTCGAGATTGAGGATTGGCCGGACCTGGAGGTGCGCGGATACATGCTGGATGTCTCGCGTTGCAAGGTCCCCACGATGGAAACGCTCTATCGCCTCGTGGACCAGCTTGCCGGGCTGAAGTACAACCAACTCCAGCTCTACATGGAACACACCTTCGCCTACAGCGCGCACGAACGCGTCTGGGCGGAGTCCTCTCCCTTCACCGCGCAGGAGATTCTGGAACTGGACCGCTATTGCCGAGACCGCTTCATCGAGCTGGTTCCGAACCAGAATTCCTTCGGCCATCTCGAACGCTGGCTGAAATTCCCCGAATACCGTACATTGTCCGAATGTCCGGAAGGCTACACTGCCCCATGGAGCGTAACTACTTGCTCACCAGGAGTTCTCTACCCCGACGACAAGGCGCTTGAGTTCCTGGACGGCCTCTACGACGAACTCCTTCCGAATTTCTCCAGCCCGTACTTCAATATCGGCTGCGACGAGACATGGGAACTCGGCCAAGGCCGCTCAAAGTCCCGCGCAGAGGAAATTGGCAAGCACGAAGTCTATGTAGAGTTCCTCCTCAAGATCTTCGATTTGGTCAAGAAACACGGCCGAATTCCGATGTTCTGGGGCGACATTGTTCTGCAGACACCTGAGGTGATTTCGCGGTTGCCGCAGGACATCGTCGCGGTTTCGTGGGGCTACGAGGCAACCCACCCCTTCCCAAAGGAGACCGCCGCCTTCGCCGAGGCTGGCATACCATACTATGTCGCGCCTGGCACCTCCGCCTGGAACTCGCTCTCCGGCCGCACTGCCAACTGTCTGGGGAACATCCAGAGCGCAGTCGAGAACGCAGTGAAAAACCACGGCAAGGGCATGCTGATGACCGATTGGGGCGATGGCGGAAACCACCAGTACCCGCCCGTGACCTGGCTCGGCATCACCGCAGGCGCCGCACTCGCCTGGGCATGCGAGGCGAACTGCCACAACGATTGGGCGAAAGCACTAAGCTTCTACTGGGCGGATGACTCTACCAACAAGGTCGGGGAGTTCCTCCTCCAGCTCGGTCATCTCCCGGACTGCTTTGAGAAGCCCGGCTGCAACGCCACCCTCTACGGCCTCGCCTCGCGCTACGGTGCCGAAGAACTCATGCGCGGTCAATGCAAGGAGGCAAAAGTCTCCGAAGTCGATGACTGCCTCGCAAAACTCGACGCCGTCCTGGGCATCCTTTCCGGAGCAAAACCACAAGTTAATGATAACAAACTACTTATGCAAGAACTTCAGGCCGGTGCGCAGATGATTCGCATGGGCTTGTTGAACCTCAGGAGAGCACTGGCTCCCACTCAGGCGGACAACTCCGCCTTGCGGACGCTCATCCTGCGCGTCATTGGCGAACACGAGCAACTGTGGTTGTCAAGAAACCGCGCCGGCGGCCTCGCCGAAAGCGCAGAATACTTCCGCAACATCTTGAAGGATTTGGATTAATAACTTTCTAAGAACATTCATTGCCTCCCCCGGACTTGAGACTTGGGACTTGGGACGCGGGACTTGAGACTTCGGACTTGGGACGCGGGGTGTCATAATTCCTAATTTCTAATTCCGCATTCCTCATTCCTCATTCCTCATTCCCGATGTCCAGGCTTTTCCTCATCGACGCATATTCGCAGATCTACCGCGTATTCTATGCAATACGGCAGTTGACCAATGTGCGTGGCGAACCCGCAAATGCCCTCTATGGCATGGCACGGCTTTTCCTGCAATTGGACGAACTTCAGCCGTCTGACTACGGCGCAATCGTCTATGACCTAGGGAAATGCGTCCGCCGCACCGGCTTGCTTCCGGAATACAAGGCTCAGCGACCGCCGATGCCCGAAGAACTCCGCAGCCAGACCGCAACCATCCGCGAATGGGCGACCGCTTTCGGGTGGAATATCGTGGACCGCGAGGGCTTCGAGGCAGACGACCTCATCGCCGGACTCGTTTCTCAACGTGGAGACAGCACGGTCACCATCCTCACCGGCGACAAAGACCTCTTCCAGCTGCTGGCCTCGCCGTTCGTGCGCATCCTCTTGCGCGGCACAGACAAGACGCCATGGATTGAGGCCGATGCCGCCGCCGCACGGGAGAAATTCGGCGTGCCGCCGGAACAAATCCGCGACTACCTCGCGCTCCTCGGTGACACTGCGGACAACATCCCTGGCGTCCCCGGCTGCGGCCCAAAGACCGCCGTGAAACTCTTGGAGGAATACGGTTCCATCGACAACCTCCTTGCACACCTCGATGAACTCAAGAGTGCCAAACTGCGCGAGACCCTCCAGGCCGAGCAGAACCACCTGCGTATGAACCAGTCGCTGGTGCAATTGGACGAGGCACTGCCCGAAAACTGGTCCGGACTGGAGTCCCTGCGCCGACGCACGCCAGACTGGGAAAAGATTCTCCGACTCTGCGACGAACAGGGCTTCAAGTCCATCGCCGAGGCCGTCCGCAAGCGTC